>JBOGHR010000148.1:0-2140 GCA_050744905.1 Acidimicrobiales bacterium | reverse complement strand
CGGAATCTCGTCCCATTCCTCCTGACCGGGCCGGGCATCCAATCCGTCCCAGCTGTGCAGCCGGGTACCGGCCACGATCTCGGCTGCGTGGAACCGGGCCTCGTCCTGCGCCCCTTCCACCCCGAAGCTGCCGGCCGTCCAGATGTCGCAGAGCCGCTCGAGGCCGGCGGTGGCAACCCGGGCCGCGATGTCAGCGCCCTTGCTTTCCCGCACCTCGTCGGGGCTGCGGTCCTGCCCCGAGGCCACCTCGCGCACGGCGGCCACCGCCCGCTCCGTGGCCTGTCGCAACGGCTCCTGGAACAGGGCACTGCCCGCCACGATGCCGTCGAGATCGACGACACCAACCAGGGAGTTCCCGACCTGGACGTTGCGATCGAGGTAGGCCAGCGACAGGCCGGGAACGAACGAGGCCAGCCACAGCGAGAGCTTGGCCACCTCAGCGCCCATGGGGCTGAGGTCGACGCCGAAGACACAGCGCTTGGTGACGAGGCGACGGAGCAGGGCGACATCGTCGATGGCCGCGCCGGCGCTGGCGCCCGCTCGCAGGTGCTCGATGGCGGCGGCCACTGCCGGCAGCGGTGACTCGCCGAGGAAGCGGACGACCCGGTCGGCCAGCTCAGCGACCACGACCACGAGGAAGTGGGCACTGCCGCAGGCCGGGTCGAGCACGGCGAAGTCGAACAGCTCCTCGGCCGCGCCCGCCGGATCGGTGGCGGCCCGCGCCCGCACCCGCGCCAGGTGGGCGTCGAAGGCCGGGGCGACGGCGTGGCGCACCAGGTGGCGGACCAGCTCGGAGCGCGTGTAGTAGACGCCGCCACCCTTCCGGCCGCCCTCGTGGGTCTGCCACAGGAGGTCACCCACTTCAAGATCCGCGGGCCCGTCCTCCGCGGCGACCTCGTAGCGGTCGGCTCTGGCGTCGTAGGTCAGCGGCGACTCGGCCACCGACAGCCGCAAAGACAAGAGGCCCTCGTAGATGTTCCCGAGATGGCCGATCTCGAGCGTCGAGTAGTCGAGGCCCACATCGTCGCCGGGCGGCCGCCCGATGCCGACGAGCACCCGGGCGAAGTCGGGGTCGGCCAGCTCGGCTCGCTCGAGGATCGCCGCCCCCTCGAAGCCGTCGGCCGCGAACAGGGCACCGTTGTAGGCCGGCACGCCCCAGGCCCGGCTCCGGTTACCCGTCCGCATCGCCTTCACCAGAAGGGTGAACCGGTCCCACAGCGAGGTCGAGCGTGGGTCGAGGTCATCCAACCCATCGGCCGCCTCCTCGACCAACCTCGTGAGCGACGACTCCTCGTACGCCCGCGAGTCCATCGGCAGGTACCCGGCGGCCTCGGCATAGAGGATGAACAGGCCCCGGAACACCAGCGTCAGGGCGGCCCGCTCCAGGTCCTCCCGGATGTCCTCGTCGGTGGGGTCGGAACCGTGGGACTTTGCCCATCGTCCGAGGGCCAGGCCCAAGGCGGGAAGGGCCCGCTGGCGGATGGCCTGGTCGAGCCGAGTGCGTAGCGCGGCGCCGTAATCGCGCGCCTCGCGCTGGAGGGCGGCGAAACGGTTCTCGGCCAGGTACGCCGGTCCGAGCAGCCCGAGGTAGGCCCGGTCGTCGTCCTGGAGGACAGCGGCATCCAGGTCGATGTAACGGGCCGCGGCCGAGCCGGAGAGCGGGGCGGCATCGAACAGGCGGACCCGGGAGCCGCTGGCCAGGAGCCCGTACGAGACGCCCTCGGCCGCGCAGTCGTTCAGCAGGATGCCCTCGGGTGGCCGGCCGTCGTCCGCCAGCCGTGCGAACTCGGCGGGATCCGCCCTCGGATGGATGACCGCCACCGGCCGACCGTCGAAGCGAACGAGCCAGCCCCGCACCGGCCGCCGGACGACGTCGTACCCCAGCGTGGTGAGGATGCCGCGCCAGTCCGCGCCCTTGGCGATCGCCTTGACCGCTTCTTGGAGCGCCGCCCACCGCATGGCGTCCCCCCGCAGGCGGACGTTGAGGGTGTGGACGGTCAACAGGTCGCGGAGCTTGAGACCGGGGATGCCGGCCTGGTCGAGGCGGTCGAGTTCGGCGGCCAGCTCCCGCACGGCCTCGAGGCGCGGCATCGAGACCAGTCGCGCGAGGGCGGACGCCAGCGCTACCACGTCCACGGTG
>JBOGHR010000147.1:0-2301 GCA_050744905.1 Acidimicrobiales bacterium | reverse complement strand
GATTAACAGACCGTTCCTGAAAAAAATGGAGAAAAGAAGGCGCTACCATGGATTTCTCGTTTTGCATCGATTTGTCGGTGAGTTGGCAATGAAACGCGTTCTGGGCGCGTCCCGACATCAAGGTTGTTGAATCTCGCTGCTCGTCGTCACGGGCTACCTCCTCGATTAGCCCAGTCGCCATTCCCATGTGGGGGCGTGAAAGTATGTGCCCGCTGTCAAGGGCCTTCCGGGGTCGCCGGACCAGCGGGTCGGCTCCTCTCATCCCGAGCCAGAAGGGATTTGAGCCACAGTCGCTGCAGATATCCAATCTCGGTCGGGGCGGAATCCAAAGCCCGAGCCCGTCGGCACATCGACCCGTCCGTCTCTTATCTGAGGCGGCGAACCAATCATTTTCCAGAACGGCACGCTCGGACCGAACGGATATTCTACCGATCCCTCCACATCCATGGTCGCCATCAAATGGAGGCTCGCCAGGAAGCCGAGTGGGCCGCCGTAACAGTGAGGCATCACTGCCACTCCCGATGATGCTGCCATCTCGGCCACTTGATGAGCCAATGAGAACCCCCCACATTTTGTCACGTCGGGCTGGATCGCTCCAATTCCCTCGAGTCCTAAGACGGCTGCAAACTGAGAGCTGTCGTAGAGGTTCTCTCCTACTGCCACACCGAGACCGGTTTCTGAGTGAAACTGTTCAAGCGACTTGAGGTCGCTCCGGGTGAGAGGCTCCTCGACCAGTTCGATGCCGTGATCAGCGAGCATTCGTCCAGTTTGAATGGCCTCCTCGAGAGTCCACGCCCTGTTGGCATCGGCGATGATGTCAAAGTTTCCACCGACGTTTCTTCGAACTCGGCGGATGACGTCGCGATCGGTGTCCCGACCAAACCCCACTCGCAGCTTCAGCGCTATGAATCCAGCCTCGATGACATATTCGCAGCTCCGGTCCAGGTCGGGTCCAGGGCCGATGCTGCTCGCATATACAGGGACGGAGTCACGTATCTGACCATGTACGCCGGCGACCGACATGCCCTTCGTCTTGCCGAGGGCATCCCAGAGTGCGAGGTCGACACCGCTGATAGCTTGCAGCAGGGGACCGAGAGCGCCCGCCTGTCGCGCCCCTGGCTGGAGTTCGGCAACCAGCTCCTGCCTCAGAAGTGAGATGCATCCTGCGTCGCGGCCAAGTAATCGTGAACGGAGGCCATGCTCGTAGGCGACCAACCGTTCGTACGCCGCCCAGGCGGGCCAGTTCACCCAGCTCTCACCGATGCCGATTACTCCGTTGGCCAATTCGATCTCAATGAGCACGACGAAGCGGTGGTCCAGTGTTCCGAATGAAAGCCTGACGGGTTCCGCAATGGCGACCCTGAGTGCCCGTCCTCTAACGTCGACGATGGTTGTGGCGTTACGGGCATTCGACCGCCGTTGCTCCAGAGGATTCATTGAGGAGTCAATGACCACTCCCTGATCGCCTCCACCAGCCGCCGAGTTCCATCCAGAAGTAGTGACGGCTCAGTCGCGAGGGACAGTCGCACGAAGTCGTCACTGCCGGGCCCGAAGGTCCGACCGGGAGTGACGGCAACGTGAGATTCGAGTAGCAGCCGACGCACGAAGTCGCTCGAACCCATACCGGTGACCGAAATGTCAATCCAGGTATAGAACGCTCCGTTTGGAGCGAGGTGCCGGATCCCACCCTCATCGACGAGCGCCGACACCCGGTCACGGCGCTCTCGGTAAGAGGTGCGCATACGGGCAACACAATCTTGCGGGCCCTCGAGTGCGGCCACTGCTGCCATCTGGGCGGGAGCGTTGACACAGGCGGTCATTGCTTCTGGAGTCTTGAGGATGAGAGGCATCAAGGAGTCGGGCGCGCGCAGATATCCCACTCGCCACCCCGTCATGGCGTACGTCTTGGAGAAGCTCCAGACACTCACTATCCGTTCGGGATCTCCCACTGTGGCTGCTGAGGGAGCAACGGGTCCGTCGAAGAACATCTCGTCGTAGACCTCGTCTGAAACCACCCAAAGACTCTCTGTGGCGGCCAGTTCGAGGAGCGGCTTGAGATCGGAATCCTGGAGTGCGGCGCCTGTCGGATTGCTGGGTGAGTTGATCAGGAGAAGTTTGGTGCGCTCGGTGATGAGAGGCTCGATGATCTCGGCTTTAGGCACCCACCGGTCTTGGGGGCGCAGCGGATACCGCACCGCCTCTAGGCCTTGGATGCTGGCGATCATGGTGAAGTTGGGCCAACCTGGATCAGGGATGAGAACTTGGTCACCTGGATTGCACAACGTCAGGAACGTCCCATAG
>JBOGHR010000146.1:0-3036 GCA_050744905.1 Acidimicrobiales bacterium | reverse complement strand
CGGAATCTCGTCCCATTCCTCCTGACCGGGCCGGGCATCCAATCCGTCCCAGCTGTGCAGCCGGGTACCGGCCACGATCTCGGCTGCGTGGAACCGGGCCTCGTCCTGCGCCCCTTCCACCCCGAAGGTGCCGGCCGTCCAGATGTCGCAGAGCCGCTGGAGGCCGGCGGTGGCGTCCCGGGCCGAAATGTCAGCGCCCTCGCTTTCCCGCACCTCGTCGGGGCTGCGGTCCTGCCCGGAGGCCACCTCGCGCACGGCTGCCACCGCCCGCTCCGTGGCCTGTCGCAGCGGCTCCTGGAACAGGGCACTACCGGCCACGATGCCGTCAAGATCGACGACACCAACCAGGGAGTTCCCGACCTGGACGTTGCGATCGAGGTAGGTCAGCGACAGGCCGGGGACGAACGAGGCCAGCCAAAGCGAGAGCTTGGCCACCTCAGCGCCCATGGGGCTGAGGTCGACGCCGAAGACACAGCGCTTGGTGACCAGGCGGCGGAGCAGGGCGACATCGTCGATGGCGGCGCCGGCGCTGGCGCCCGCTCGCAGGTGGTCGATGGCGGCGGCCACGGCCGGCAGCGGCGATTCGCCGAGGAACCGCACGACCCGGTCGGCCAGCTCGGCCACCACCACCACGAGGAAATGGGCACTGCCGCAGGCCGGATCGAGCACGGCGAAGTCGAACAGCTCCTCGGCCGCGCCCGCCGGGTCGGTGGCGGCCAGCGCCCGCACCCGCGCCAGGTGGGCCTCGAAGGCCGGGGAGACGGCATGGTGCACCAAGTGGCGGACCAGTTCGGAGCGGGTGTAGTAGACGCCGCCACCCTTCCGGCCGCCCTCGTGGGTCTGCCATAGGAGGTCGCCCACTTCAACATCAGGGGGCCCATCCTCCGAGGCGACCTCGTAGCGGTCGGCTCTGGCGTCGTAGGTCAGCGGCGACTCGGCCACCGACAGCCGGAGGGACAACAGGCCCTCGTAGATGTTGCCGAGATGGCCGATCTCCAGCGTCGAGTAGTCGAGGCCCACGTCGTCGCCGGGCGGTCGGCCGATGCCGACGAGCACCCGGGCGAAGTCGGGATCGGCCAGCTCGGCCCGCTCGAGGATCGCCGCCCCCTCGAAGCCGTCGGCCGCGAACAGCGCACCGTTGTAGGCCGGCACGCCCCAGGCCCGGCTCCGGTTGCCCGTACGCATCGCCTTCACCAGAAGGGTGAACCGGTCCCACAGCGAGGTCGAGCGTGGGTCGAGGTCGTCCAACCCGTCTGCCGCCTCCTCGACCAACCTCGTGAGCGACGACTCCTCGTACGCCCGCGAGTCCATTGGCAGGTACCCGGCGGCCTCGGCATAGAGGATGAAGAGACCCCGGAACACCAGCGTCAGGGCGGCCCGCTCCAGGTCCTCCCGGATGTCCTCATCGGTGGGGTCGGAACCGTGGGACTTTGCCCATCGCCCGAGGGCCAGGCCCAAGGCGGGGAGGGCCCGCTGGCGAATGGCCTGGTCGAGCCGGGTGCGTAGCGCGGCGCCGTAATCGCGCGCCTCGCGCTGGAGGGCAGCGAAACGGTCTTCGGCCAGGTACGCCGGCCCGAGCAGCCCGAGGTAGGCCCGGTCGTCGTCCTGGATGACAGCGGCATCCAGGTCGATGTAGCGGGCCGCGGCCGAGCCGGAGAGCGGAGCGGCATCGAACAGGCGGACCCGGGAGCCGCTGGCCAGGAGCCCGTACAAGACGCCCTCGGCCGCGCAGTCGTTGAGCAGGATGCCCTCGGGTGGCCGGCCGTCGTCCGCCAGCCGCGCGAACTCGGCCGGATCCGCCCTCGGATGGACGACCGCCACCGGGCGACCGTCGAAGCGGACGAGCCAGCCCCGCACCGGCCGCCGGACGACGTCGTACCCCAGCGTGGTGAGGATGGCGCGCCAGTCCGCGCCCTTGGCGATCGCCTTGACAGCTTCCTGGAGGGCCGCCCACCGCATGGCGTCCCCTCGCAGGCGGACGTTCAGGGTGTGGACGGTCAACAGGTCGCGGAGCTTGAGACCCGGGATTCCGGCCTGGTCGAGGCGGTCGAGCTCGGCGGCCAGCTCCCGCACGGCCTCGAGGCGCGGCATCGAGACCAGTCGCGCGAGGGCGGACGCCAGCGCTACCACGTCCACGGTGCGGATGGGCGCCGCCGGGTCGACCAGGCCGAGGGCCCGGACGCAGCCGGCCCGGCCGGGCTCCTCGGCCACGAGCAGGAGCGGGGTTGCACCTCCGCCGTGGCGGTCCCGCCACGCCCGGCGCATGGACAGGTCATCGGCCCTGTCGGTGCCGGCTACCTCCACCCCTGCCGCGACCACGGCACTTCGGAGCGGGGCGGCGGCCGGAACTGCACGGGCTCCGGGGGTCGAGAGGAGGCCGGCCAGGAGATCGTCGAGGGTCACGGGCGTGACGACGACGGGGGCACGCCGCAACCGTAGTTCCGGCCGCCCGGTGATCTGGGGCACTGGCCTACTCCCGCGTCGGTGACGAGCGGGGGAAGCGCCACCGCGATTCTGGCTCGCGGGTGTGACAGTCGCATCGGGCCCCTGACTGTGCAGCCGAAACTGGACTCGAACGGCAAACCAGCACGGAAGTCCCACCGCCGCGCCACGGCACGACTGAAGCGTCGAGAACCAGATCTGCCAGCCGGACCCAACCCACCAGGATCTACCAGCCCACACCCCGACGACGCACAGACTTGCAGGTAGCAGCGCTACCTGCGTTGGAAACCCCGCCGCGGCGCGCCAGATCCTGTCGCGTCCTCCCGAACCGACGGCCACTACCTCCGTCGGTGATCAACGTCTCGCCGTGCTTCGACCCGGACTACCCCTTCAAGGAGGTGACAACCGATCGGTCGGAGTACTACCTGCGCCAGGGCGAGGCCGCCGGCCGCTGGACCGGCGACGGAGCACGGGCCCTCGGCCTGGCCGGCGAGGTGTCTCCGGCCGCCCTGCGCGCCCTGTTCTGCGGCAGGCACCCGGTCACCGGCGCCTACCTGGCCTCGGCCAAGGGCTCGTCGGCTCGCGCCAGCGCCC
>JBOGHR010000145.1:0-3340 GCA_050744905.1 Acidimicrobiales bacterium | reverse complement strand
CCGACGGGGTGGTCGTGGCCCACCACGACGTCGACGGGGACGCCGCCGCCGCGCTGGCGCGGCGGGCGGAGGCGCCGGGGGCCGGCCGCCGGGCCGCCTCCGAGGTCGTCACCGTCGCCGTGCGGGGCGGCGCCCTGCTGGTGGAGGGCAACGCCGCCACGCCCATCTTCCGGCGCGACGAGATCGTCCTGCTGGAGACCCTCGGCCACCTCGCCGGCCTCGCCCTCGACCGCGCCGAGCTGGCGGCGAGGGACCGGGGCGCCCGCGCCCAGCTGGCCGAGCAGCGGGCCCTGCTGGCCGAGGCCCAGAGCACCGCCCGGCTGGGCAGCTACCGCTGGGACCTGGCCAGCGGCGAGGTGTCGTGGTCGGACGAGATGCACCGGCTGCTCGGGTACGCGCCGGGCGAGGTCCGCGACTTCGGCGCCGCCTTCGCCTCCCGCCTCCATCCCGACGACGCCGCCGCCGTCCACGCCGCGTGGGCGGCGTCGCGGCGCGGGAGCCCGCCCTGCGACTTCGAGTACCGGATCGTGCTGCCCGGCGACGAGCCCCGGTGGGTCCACAGCCGGGTGGAGCTGGTGAGCGGGACCGACGGCACGCCCCTGCGCCTGGTCGGCACCCTCCAGGACGTCACCGACCGCAAGCGGGCCGAGGAGGCGATCTCCTTCCAGGCGCTCCACGACTCCCTCACCGGCCTGCCCAACCGCCGCCTGTTCCTCGAGCGCCTGGCCCTGGCGATGGCCGCCCGGGACAACCGCCGCTCCGGGGTGGCCGTGCTGTTCGTCGACCTCGACCGCTTCAAGTGGCTCAACGACAGCCTGGGCCACGCCGCCGGCGACGAGCTGCTGGTCGAGGTCGCCTCCCGCCTGAGGGCGTCGGTGCGGGAGGGCGACCTCGTCGCCCGCTTCGGCGGCGACGAGTTCGTCATCCTCCTGGACGAGGTGTCGGGGGTGGCGGCCGCCGAGCGCCTGGCCGCCCGCTTCGTCGCCGAGCTGGCCCGGCCCGCCGTCGTCGCCGGCGAGGAGACGATGGTGACGGTGAGCATCGGCGTCGCCTACTCGCCTCCGGGCAGCGCCGAGGACACGCCCGAGACCCTGGTCCGGGACGCCGACGCCGCCATGTACCGCGCCAAGGACCGGGGGCGGGACCGCTTCGAGACCTTCGACGCCGAGACGCGCCTGCTGGCCGTGGCCCGCCACGAGACGGCCAACGCCCTGCGCCGGGCCATGGACCGGGGCGAGCTGGACGTCCACTACCAGCCCCAGGTCGACATCACCACGGGCAGGGTCTCGGGGGTGGAGGCGCTGGTGCGGTGGCGGCACCCGGAGCGGGGGTTGCTGTCGCCGGCCGAGTTCGTCCCCGTGGCCGAGGAGACAGGGCTCATCGTGCCCCTCGGCATCCACGTCATGACCGAGGCGTGCCGGCAGGTGGGGGCCTGGCAGGCGGCCGGCCACCGGCTGACCCTCAGCGTGAACCTGTCGGCCCGCCAGCTCATGGCCCCCGACCTCACCGTGGTGGTGGAGGCAGTCCTGTCCTCGTCGGGCCTCGACCCGGCCCTGCTGTGCCTGGAGATCACCGAGAGCGTGCTGCTGGAGGAGGCGGCGGCCAGCGCCCGGGCGCTCGACCGCCTGAAGGCCCTGGGCGTCGCCGTCGGCGTGGACGACTTCGGCACCGGCTTCTCGTCGCTGACCTACCTCAAGCGCTTCCCGGTCGACGTGCTCAAGATCGACCGGTCGTTCGTGGCCGGGTTGGGCGTCAGTCGGGAGGACGCCGCCATCGTGGCCGGGGTGGTCGACCTGGCCCACGCCTTCGGCCTCACCGCCGTCGCCGAGGGCGTGGAGACCATCGACCAGCTGGGCGAGCTGCGGGCCATCGGCTGCGAGCTGGGCCAGGGGTTCCTGTGGTGCCAGCCCCTGCCGGGGGCCGAGGCCGAGCGGTGGATCGCCGCCCACTCGGCCCCGGCCGGCCGGCCCCCGCCCCGCCACCCGTCGCCGCTGGGCGGGCCGGCGGCGGGCAACCACCGGGTGCTCCTGGTCGACGACGACCGCTCCCTGCGGGCCCTCACCCGCATGCAGCTGGAGGCCGACGGCGGCTTCGAGGTGGTGGGCGAGGCGGGCGACGGACGGGAGGGCATCGCCCTGGCCCGCGACCTCGAGCCCGACCTCGTGCTGCTCGACCTGGCCATGCCGGGCATGGGCGGCCTGGAGGCGCTGCCCCTGATCTGCGCCGTCGCCCCCGACGCCAAGGTCGCCGTGCTCACCGCCCTCGACCGCGCCGACGTCGCCGACTCGGCCGCCCGCCGGGGCGCCGCCGCCGTCATCCCCAGGACCGCCGACGCCGACCACCTGGCCGCCCTCCTGCGCCCCCTGGTGTCCCCGGCGGCCGTCGGGTGAGGCACGACGAGGGGCGGCCCGCCCCCGGGGCTGGCTACCGGTGCTCGGGGTTGGCGTAGTCGAAGCGGCAGCCGGCGTCCCACTCCGAGCGCTGGTTGCCGTGGGCGGGGATGCCGCCGGCGTCGTCGAGCATGCGGGCCAGGTGGAGCAGGTTCCAGGTCATGAAGGTGGTGTTGCGGTTGGTGAAGTCGTTGTCGGGACCGCCCGAGCCCGGGTCGAGGTAGGACGGACCGGGGCCCGCCTCGCCGATCCAGCCGGCGTCGGCCTGGGGCGGGACGACGTAGCCCAGGTGCTGGAGGGAGTAGAGGATGTTCATGGCGCAGTGCTTGACGCCGTCCTCGTTGCCGGTGATCAGGCAGCCGCCCACCCGCCCGTAGTAGGCGTACTGGCCGGCCTCGTTGAGCAGGTGGGAGTTCCCGTACAGGCGCTCGACGACCTTGGTGCACACCGACGACTTCTCGCCCAGCCAGATGGGGCTGCACAGCACGAGGATGTCCGCCGCCTTGACCTTGTCGAAGATGGCGGGCCAGTCGTCGGACGGCCAGCCGTGCTCGGTCATGTCGGGGTAGACGCCCACCGGGATGTCGTGGTCGACCGCCCGGACCAGCTCGACGGCGACGCCGTTGCGGCGCATGATCTCCATGGACCGGGCCGCCAGTCCCTCGGTGTGGGACACCTCGGGCGACCGCTTCAGCGTGCAGCTGATGTAGAGCGCCCGCAGGTCGGAGAAGTCCCACCGCGACCGGCGGCACTGCTCCTCCTGCTTCTCGGTCAGGGTCATCGGTTCCCTCCCGGAGCCTCGGTTGACCGGCGGCGACCGGCGCGCCGGTCGCCTCCTCGCCGGGAAGGTCCCGGCGCCGGGGCCGTTGTTACACCGCCGGGGCGACCGGCGCCGTCGCCGGGCGGGCGGCGTCCGCCCACCGTGGGCGTCCGTTCGGGCCATGCCGGCC
>JBOGHR010000144.1:0-3443 GCA_050744905.1 Acidimicrobiales bacterium | reverse complement strand
GCGCCGATCACCGCAGCGCCGGTCACCACCGCGGCGCCGCAGGGCCCGTCCTCCCCGCCGCTCCCGGCGGCCCAGCCGGGCGGCTCCCAGCCCGTCGTAGGGCCCGAGGTGCGACTGTCCGCCAACGGGTCGTGGGAGCTCGCCGACCCGGGCCGGGTGGTCGACGGGTTGGCGCCGGCGACGGTCCTGCGACTCACGGCCGTCGGGTTCCGCCCCGACACCTCCGGCGACGTGTCCCAGTGCACCGGGGCCGGGCGTCGGGGTGGCTGCCGGGGGCGGTTCCCGGTGCGCTTCGACGGCGCCGGGACGGCGCGGTTCCAGTACCTGGTGTCCTCGGCGGGGCTCCCGGATGGCTGCGACCCGGGGCGGGAGTGCCTGCTCGTCGTACGGGGCGACGGTAGCAGCAGCGCCCTGGTCCCGCTGGTGTTCGGGGCTCGGGTGCCGCCGGCGGGAAGCGTGACGATCAGTCCCGGGGGCAAGCTGGACAGCGGCCAGGCGGTGCGGGTGTCGGTCGCCGGGATGCGCCCCGGCGAACGCCTCCGGGCCGTGCAGTGCGCGCGGCCGGCTCTCCCGGTGGCGGAGCGGTGCGGCCCACCCGGCCCGGCCGCGCCCCTCGTCGTGGGCGACGACGGGCAGGGCTCCGCCACCCTCGCCGTGGTCGGCGGCGACGTGGCAGCAGGCCGCTACTCGTGCCGGCGGGGGGCCGACTGCGCCGTCGCCGTGGTGGGCGACCGAGGACTGGTGCGGGCGCCCGTCGTCCCCATCGCCTTCTCGACCGGACCGGGGGCCCGGTACGACGGCGGCCGCCTCGCTGCCGGGCTCCTCGCCGCCGCCGCGCTTCTCGGGCTCGCCACCTGGCTGGTCAGGACCACCGACTGGAGCGCGCCGACCGAGGCGTCCACCCCCGCCATGGATGCCGCCGAGCTGGACGGGCCGCTCAGGCCGGCGTGAAGTCGTTGGGCGCCAGCACCGGGACCGGGCAGTTGACGGTGAAGGCCGTGCCCCGGGTGTCGGGCACGCCGGGGAACTCCTCGAGCTGGCCGGCGTCCCGGGCCCGGAAGAGCTCGGCCTGGGTGGTGAGCAGCGTGGGCGTGGCCGAGTCCCTCCAGCGGTAGGCGTAGTGGTCCCAGTACGGGCTCCACGCCGCGTCGCCGGCGGCGAAGTCGAACACCGAGGGTTGGAACCCCATCGGCCGCGGCCCCTCGACGCCGTTCATGAACACGTTCGTCCGTCCGGTGGCGCCCGCCGCCGTGGGACCGTCGTGGAGCCGGGGCGAGAAGCTGGTGAACGTCATCTCGGCCATGGGCGCCATGGAGTGGTCGAGCACGAAGTAGCGGTTGCCCGGGTAGCACTGGGAGAGCTTGAACGTGACCCGACCGGCGGTGGTGTCGGGGTCCTCGAGCACCTGGGCCGCCCCCGACAGGCCCTCGGCGGCCAGGCCGGCCAGCTTGGGGACGAAGACCAGCCGCTCGGCGCTCGCGAAGTCCCGGTCGGAGGCGTCGGTGCGCACGTAGTGGACGTCGTTGCCGTCGACTGCGCCCCGGTGCAGCTTCATGGTGACGAAGCCGAAGGCCCCTTCCCAGCCGTCGGGGGTCAGGGAGAACTCCACCACGTCCCCCACCACGGCTCGGGCCTGCTCCTTCGCCTCCTCCGTCGAGGTGGTGGCGGTGCCGCCGTCCGGCGATCCGGCCCCCGTCGGGTCGTCGTCGCGGCCGCAGGCGGCCAGCAGCGTGGGGAAACGCCCCGCTGATCAGCGCCAGGCCGGCGCCCCTCCGGGCCGTCCATCCGAGGAACCGGCGCTGGTGTCCCCCACCGTCGTGCGCATGCCGTGTGACCACCGGGTCCCCTTGCGCGAGCAGGCTGGGAGCGGCGGGCGAACCCGCTCCGCCGCCGGCCCATTCCCCTTCGCCGGACCTTCCGGGCGGGCGAAGGACCCGTCAGCGCACGGTGAGCTCGCCGGTCATCTGCTGGGGATGGACGTCGCAGACGTAGGCGTAGGTGCCCGGCTCGAGGGTGAGAGTCAGTCGCTGCGTCACCGGCCCGGGCTCGATCCCGGTCTTGTCGTCGACGCCGTCGCCCGTGACGTGAAGGTTGTGGCGGATTCCCTCGTCCTGGTTGGCGAACCGGATGGTGACCTCGCCGGCATCGGCGGACAAGCTCGATGCCGAGAAGGCGATGTCCTCGGCCCGCAGCTCGAGCGCCGCGGTCCCGCCGGCCGAGGTGGTGGTGGTGGCGCCACCGCCGGCTGCCGGGGTGGGCGGGTCGCTGTCGCCCCCGCAGGCGGCGAGCACCAGGGCGATGGCAAGGGCGAGCAGGCCGGGCCGTCTCATCGGTGGAACCTCACGTCTCGACACCGTAGAGCCCTCGGAGCCCCCTCTGCTCCTCCGTCGAACGAGGCTCTGGGGACCTGCGATGCGCCACACCGGGAAACCCGCTCGGCCTCCACGGCCTTCCCGGGGATCTCGCCGGCTCCGGGCCCCCGCCGTCGGGCGGGCGACATTGGGGAATGGGTCGCGCCGGTTCCGGGTTCCCTCCGGTGTGAGCGGCGGGCCCCCGCACGGACCGGCGACGGCACGCCTGGGCTTCGCCGCCCTCGCATGCGCCGGGCTGGTCCTCGTCGCCGTCGTCCTGGAGGTGGTCGGTGGCACCGCCGCCAACTCCCCGGCGCCCGGCTGGGCCGGGTACGTCGTTCCCCTCGCCTGGCCCCAGGCCCTGCGCGTCGCGTGGTGGCTGGCGGTGGCGGCGGCCGCACTGGGCTTCCGCCTCGCCCTGCACCGGCTGGGGTTCCGCCAGCGCGCCCCGATGGTGGTGGCCAGCGTGGCGCCCTTCGTGGTGTTCGCCGCCGGCATCGCGACCGGAGCCGGCTGGGCCACGTGGCACTGACGGTGCGGCAGGTCGCCGACTCGGTGCTCACCTCCCGGCCAGCTCGACGGCGAAGCGCCGGAGGCGGGCCGATGACAGCGGCGGCGGCTGCGCCTCCGCCAGGCGGAGAAGGGAGCGCTTGACCAGCCGGGCCGTCTCGGCCGCCGAAGAGCAGCCCATGCAGTGGCGGATGTGCACGGCCACCGCCCGCGTCCACTCCTCGTCGAGCTCGGCGTCGACCCAGGCGTCGATGGCGCCGTGGAGTCGTCGGTGCTGACGTCGCCGCACCCTCGGGGAACCCGGTGACTCCGGCGCCGCATTCCGGGGAATGGGCCATCCCGCCGGCGGGCGCCGGCCCGAGCCCCTCTTCACCGTGCTGGTGGGCTACGAGACCTTCGCCGGGCCCGTCTGCGAGCTGGCCGACGGCGCCGTGGTCAGCCCCGGGACCCTGGCCGGGTGGCTCGGCGAGGCCTGGGTGGAGCGGGTGGTGTTCGAGGGCCCCTCCCGGGTCATCGACGTGGGCGAGGCCCGGCGGGCCTTCGCCGGGGCCACCCGGCGGGCGGTGGAGGTGCGCGACCGGG
>JBOGHR010000143.1:0-3980 GCA_050744905.1 Acidimicrobiales bacterium | reverse complement strand
GCGCCCCGCCCCAGCCTGCCCGGCGACGCCTCGGGCAGGCGTCACACCACGATGTTGACGAGGCGGGGCGGGCGGGCCACCACCTTGAGGGGCGGGCGGCCGGCCAGCAGGTCGCGGACACGCTCCGACGCCAGGGCCAGCTCCCGGGCGGTGGCCTCGTCCACGTCGGGGGCGACGTCAAGGCGGTCGCGGACCTTGCCGTTGACCTGCACCACCATGGTGACCGCCTCGGCGCGCACCATGTCGGGGTCGGCCGCTGGCCAGGGCTCGGCGTGCACGTGCCCGCCCCGGCGCCGCTCCCACAGCTCGGCGGCCAGGTGGGGCGTCATGGGCGCCATCAGCACCAGCATGGTGTCCACCGCGAAGTCGGTGGTGCCGTCGCGGTACGCCAGGTTGGTGAACTCCATGAGGGCGGCCACCGCCGTGTTGTAGGACCACCGCTCGTAGTCCTCGCCGACCTTGGCGATCAACCGGTGGGCGGCCCGGTCCACGGCGCCGGGGTCGGCGGCGGGGGCGGGCCCGTCGCCCACCGCCAGGCGCCACACCCGCTTCAAGAAGCGCGAGCAGCCCTCGATGAGCTGCTCGGTCTGGTCGGTCCAGTCGACGTCGTCGGCCGGCGGGCCGACGAAGAGGTGGTACAGGCGCAGGGCGTCGGCCCCCACCGAGTCGAAGTACTTGGCCGGGGCCACCAGGTTGCCCTTGGACTTGGACATCTTGGTGCCGCCCATGCGGATCATGCCCTGGGTGAACAGGCGCCGGAACGGCTCCCGCACGCTGGCCGGCCCCAGGCCCACGTCGGCCAGGGCCTTGGTGTAGAAGCGGGCGTACATCAGGTGGAGGATGGCGTGCTCGATGCCGCCGATGTACTGGTCGACCGGCATCCAGTGCTCCGCCGCCGACGGGGAGAACGGCTCGTCGGTCGCCCACGGGTCGCAGAAGCGCAGGAAGTACCAGGACGAGTCGACGAAGGTGTCCATGGTGTCGGTCTCCCGCTCGGCCGGCCCGCCGCAGGTGGGGCAGGTGGTGACGCGGAAGCCCTCGTGGTGCTTGAGGGGCGACTCCCCGGTGGGCAGCGGCTCGGCGTCGTCGGGGGCCAGCACGGGGAGCTGGTCGACTGGGACGGGCACGATCCCGTCGGCCGGGCAGTACACCACGGGGATGGGGCAGCCCCAGAAGCGCTGGCGGGACACCAGCCAGTCCCGCAGGCGGTAGTTCACCTTGCGCTCGCCCAGGCCCCGCTCCTCCAGCCAGGCGGTGGCGGCCTCCTTGGCGGTGGCCACGTCGGTGATGCCGTCCAGCCAGTCGCTGTTGACCTTGGGCCCGTCGCCGGTGTAGGCCTCCCCCTCCCAACCCTCGGGCGGCGCCACGGTGCGCACGACGGGCAGGCCGTGGGCCGTGGCGAAGTCCCAGTCCCGCTGGTCCTCGCCCGGCACCGCCATGATGGCCCCGGTCCCGTAGCCCATGAGCACGTAGTCGGCCAGGTACACAGGCACGGCCCGCCCGTTGAAGGGGTTGACCACCGACGAGCCGGTGAACACCCCCCGCTTGGCCGCGTCGCCCCCGGTGGAGAGCCGCTCGATCTCCGACTCCTGGCGCACCCGCTCGCGGAGCTCCTCCACCGCCGCCCGCTGCTCGTCGGTGACCAGCTCGTCGACCAGCGGGTGCTCGGGCGCCACCACGGCGTAGGTCATGCCGAAGCTGGTGTCGGGCCGGGTGGTGAACACCCGCACCCTCACCTCGGGGCGGCCGTCCACGACGAGGTCGAACTCGGCGCCCTCGGAGCGGCCGATCCAGTTGCGCTGCATGGTCTTGACCCGCTCGGGCCAGTCCAGCCCGTCCAGCCCGTCCAGCAGCTCGTCGGCGTAGCGGGTGATGCGCAGGAACCACTGCTCCAGGTCGCGCTTGGTGACCAGGTCGCCCGAGCGCTCGCAGGTGCCGTCGGCCAGCACCTGCTCGTTGGCCAGCACCGTCCGGCAGCCCGGGCACCAGTTGACGGGGGCGCTGGCCCGGTAGGCCAGCCCCGCCTCCAGGAACCGCTCGAAGATGACCTGGTTCCAGCGGATGTACTCCGGGTCGTGGCTGCGGATCTCCCGCCGCCAGTCGTACATGGCGCCCAGCCGCAGCATGGACCCCTTCAGCTCGGCGATGCGCTCGTCGGTGAACGGGCGGGGGTGGGCGCCGGTGCGGATGGCGGCGTTCTCGGCCGGCAGGCCGAAGCTGTCGAAGCCCATGGGGGACAGCACGGCGTGGCCGAGCATGGTGCGCCAGCGCACGTTGAGGTCGCCGAAGGTGTAGTTGCGCACGTGGCCCTGGTGGGCCGGCCCGCTCGGGTAGGGGTACATCGACAGGACGTACCAGGGCGGCCGGGGGTCGTCGTTGGAGACCTCGTAGGTGCCCTCGTCGGCCCACCGGCGCTGCCACTTCGCCTCGACCGCCTGCGGGTCGTACGCCTCAGCCATGCCGGGATGGTACCGGCGGGCCCCGCCGGCCACCCCGTGACCGGCACCCGGGCGGGCGGGGGCCTGTGTGGAGCTGAGGGGAATCGAACCCCTGACCTCAACGATGCCATCGTTGCGCTCTACCAATTGAGCTACAGCCCCGGAGGCGTCTCACGTTACCAGGGCCGCCGCCCGCGCCAGCGACTACCCGCTGGCCGCCGTGGTCTCCTCCTCCCACGCCACGCGCGGGGCGTCGGACCACAGCCGCTCCAGGTCGTAGTAGCGGCGGACCTCGTCGAGGAAGACGTGGACCACGAAGTCGCCGTAGTCGAGCAGGACCCAGCGGGCGTCGTCGAGGCCCTCCACCCGCAGCGGGCGGGGGCCGCACCGGCGCGCCACCTGGGCCTCGACCTCCTCGGCGATGGTGCGGACCTGGCGGGGGTTGGCGCCGCTGGTGATGACGAAGCCGTCGGTGATGGCCAGCACCTCCCCCACCTCCAGGATCACCGGGTCGACGCCCTTCTTGGCCGCCGCCGCCCGGGCGGCGACCACGGTCTGCTGCCGGATGTCCTCGGGGGTCACTCGCTGACGAAGTCCTTTCCGACGATGATCGTCACGTCCACCACGTCCAGCGCGTTGCGGCTGAACACCAAGTCTCCCACTCCCAGCGCCCGGCGGACGCGCTGGGCCGCCTCCTGCTCGTCGCGGTCGTAGAAGACGATCTCGGTCGACTCCCGGTCGAAGCTGGCGGCGTTGCCGGTGAGGCGGACGTCGAAGCCGGCGCCCAGCCTGGCCCGCACGGCGTCGGCCAGCCCGACGGAGCCCGTCCCGTTGAGGATCTGGACGCGGGGACGGTCGGCGCCGCCGGGGAGGGCGGCGGCCGGGAAGGCCTCCTGCACCATGCGGGCCAGCTCGTCGGCCCGCACCCGGTACAGCTCGCCCTCGGCCGCCCCGGTGCCGAACGCCTCCACGGGCAGCACCCGGGTGCGGACGTCCCCGGCGGCCAGGGCGTCGAAGGCCCGGGCCAGGGCCGGCGGGTTGGTGGGCGCGGCGTCGGGCCGGGCCCGCACGGCCGCCAGCCAGGCGTCGAAGAAGGCCTGGTGGCGGGCCAGGCGGGACAGGTCGTTGCCCCCTCCCCTCGCCGACAGGAACGCCGCCACGTCGCCCGGCGCCACCGTGGCCGGGCCGGCCTCGTAGAGCACCCGCACCCTCCCCGACGGCTCCACCTGCTCGACCCGCTCGGGCACGGTCACGGTGAGGGGGCCGACGGGCTGGACCAGGGCGGCGAGGGCGGCGTCGTCGACGAGCACCGTCTCGCCCACCACGGCGCCCAGCAGGTTCTCGACGGTGGACTCCAACCTGGTGGGCCCGCCCAGCTCCAGCGAGCGGGACACCGGCTCGAGGCCCAGCGAGACGACCTCGGTCATCGTCCCCGGGGGGATGAGCAGGAGGGTGCCGCCCCCGGCGGCGCCAGGCACGAGGACGGTGAGGGAGGCGGCCCGCCCCCCGCCGTCCTGGTGGGCCACGAGCACGGCGGGGGCG
>JBOGHR010000142.1:0-4138 GCA_050744905.1 Acidimicrobiales bacterium | reverse complement strand
GGGGGAACGACCGGCGATGCGGCGGCCGTCGACCTCGCCCCCGAGGCGGCGTAGCCCGACGTCGCGGCGGCGGTCCTGGTCCACGGAGCCGACGCCGCGGGCCGGCTCCGTCACCGACCATCATGCCGAGCGGTCGACCGGGGCCTCCCCCTTGCCCGCTTGCGCAGCTCGTAGAGCCGGGCGTCGGCGCGTGCCAGCAGGTCGGCCTCCACGTCGTCCACCAGCGCCGCGATCCCGACGCTGCACGGCGGCGCGCCGGCGGCCCGCAGGCGGTCGACGAGCACCGCCTCGTCTGGGACGACGGCGTCGACCAGGAGCAGGGCGAACTCGTCGCCTCCGATGCGGTAGGCGCCGTCCTCCCGCCGGGCAGTGGCCCGCAGCGCGCGCGACATCGACAGCAACGCGTCGTCGCCCGCGGCGTGGCCCTGGGCGTCGTTGATCGCCTTCAGCCGGTCCACGTCCACGATGGCGAGGGTCAGCGGGCGACGGTGGCGACGGGCCCGGGCCGCCTCCCGCTCCAGGTCCACCTGGAACGCCCGGCGGTTGCGGATGCCGGTCAGCGGATCGGTGAGGGCCTCCTCCACCAGGTGGTGGGCCACCGCCTCCCCGGCCACGATCATGGTCCGCTGGATGACCATGTCCAGTCGCCGCCGGCCCTCGTCCCGCTCGCGCTCCGGCAGGGCGTCGACGACGAGCTGGGCGAACGCCTCGTGCAGGCACACCAGCTGCGCCAGCGCCTCGCCGACCGCGCCCACCTCGACGGCGAAGGCGCCGGCGATGGGCTCCAGCGCCGGATCGAGGCCCCATCCCAGGGGCTGGGGGCGCTGCACGGCGGCGCCCAGGGCGGCGATCACCGGCTCCGCCATGGCCGGCTCGCAGTCGGGCGGCAGGGCGGGGTCCCAGCGGCAGAGGTCGGCCCACCGCTGCCTCACCAGCTCGGCGTGCGTCGTCCTCACCTCCGTCGATGACGCAGGGCCGCGGGCGTCGTGCCCGGACCGGCGGCGCCCGGAACCACGCCACAACGGTATCGGGCGTTCCGCACCGATCCGTCCCGTCCGGTGGGATCGGCCCGGCGTCGCCCACGGGGCCCGTCCTCCGGGTTGACGCCCGCCGGGCCGGGTAGGAGCATCGCCGAGGCACGGGTAGCACGGGCGCGGCGCAGGACGTCGCTCCGACGAACACAGGGGGTCGCGGTTGGCGGAGCAGGCGGCGGGCCGGTGGGAGCGTTCGTTCCCGCCCGACGTCGGCGCACCGCGGCAGGCCCGCCTCGGCGTCGAGGCCATGCTGCGGGCGGCCGACGCCGACGGGGCGGCGGTTGCCGCCGCCCTCGTCGTGCTGAGCGAGCTGGTCGCCAACGCCATCCGCCACGCCCGCACCGAGGTCACCGTCTCGGCCAGGATCGACGGTGGCGTCCTGCGCCTGGAGGTCGTCGACCGGGACACCCGGCCGCCGGCGCTGATGGGGATCGACTCCGACTCCACCAGCGGGCGGGGGCTGCACATCGTCGCCGGGCTGTCGCGGGACTGGGGATGGCAGACCGCCGACGCCGACGACGCCGTCGCCGGCAAGCTGGTCTGGGCCGAGGTGCCGCTCGACGCGTCCGAGCGCTTCGACGACGACCGACTCAGCTCAACTGACTGACCCGAACCGAGCGGGCCACCGGGCGGGGCGAGGGGCGCCCGGGCACGGACTGGCGCCGACGCAGCCAGGGCCCTAGCCCGATGCCGACGGTACGGTCGGGATGTCGGGCGACGCTTGCGCCGGCCCTCGAGCCGAGCCGCCGGCGGGAGAGGGACGGACGGCGACGGCCGTGGCGAAAGCCGAGAGGTCGTCCTCCCGCAGCGTCTCACGCTCCACGAGCAGCCCGGCCAGCTCGTCGAGGACGGCCCGGTCAACGGCGAGTATGGCGGTGGCCCGGGCGAAGGCGCCGTCAGCCAGCCTGGCGATCTCCTCGTCGATCCGGGACGCGACCTCGGCCGAGTAGTCGGGCTCCAGGCGGCCCCCGTCGAGGTAGGAGCCGCCGGTGGGCACACCCAGCGTTCGGCGGCCGAGGAGCTCGCTCATCCCCAGCTCGCACACCATCTGCCGCGCCAGTGCCGTGGCCCGCCGCAAGTCGTCGCATGCCGCGTCGCTCGGTTGCCCGAGCACGAGCTCCTCGGCCGCCCGACCGCCCATGAGCACGGCCAACCGGTCCTCGATCTCATCGCGGGTGACCACGAAGCGCTCCTCGTCCGCGACCATCTGCGTGTACCCGCCCACGCGGCCCCGGCTGACGATCGAGATCTTGGCGACCGGACCGGTGGTGCGCACCGCCCAACCCACGATCGCATGGCCGCCCTCGTGGTACGCGACCCGCCGCTTCTCGTTGGGCGTGAGGATGCGCACGCGTCCCTGGCCACCCTCGAGGATGCGTTCGACGGCACGCTCCAGCTCGGGCTGGTCGATGGTCCGGCCGCCCTTGCGAGCGGTGAGCAGCGCCGCTTCGTTGAGAACGCTGGCCAGGTCGGCGCCGGTGAACCCCGGTGTCTGGGCTGCCAGGCGGAGCAGGTCGACCGACGGTGACAGCGGCTTGCCCCTGGCATGGACCTCCAGGATCGCCAAACGTCCGCGGCGGTCGGGACGGTCGACCACCACCTGGCGGTCGAAGCGGCCGCGACGCAGGAGGGCGGGATCGAGAACGTCGGGGCGGTTGGTCGCACCGATCAGGACGACGCCCGTGTCGCGCTCGAAGCCGTCGAGCTCGACGAGGAGCTGATTGAGCGTCTGGTCCCGCTCGTCCTGCCCGGCCGCCGCCCCTCCCATCCGGGAGCGGCCCACTGCGTCCAACTCGTCGATGAAGAGGATGGCGGGGGCTCGCTCACGGACCTGGCGGAACAGGTCCCGAACCCGGGCGGCACCGACCCCGACGTACATCTCCACGAAGTCGGTCCCCGACATCGAGAAGAACGGGACGCCCGCCTCGCCGGCCACCGCCCGGGCCAGCAGCGTCTTCCCGGTGCCGGGAGGACCCACGAGCAGGATGCCGCGAGGCGCCTCGGCACCGAGTTGCTGGAAGCGGTCCGGGGCAATCAGGTAGTCGCGCACCTCCCGGACCTCGGCGATGGCCTCGTCGTTGCCGGCCACGTCGGCGAAGGTGACCGACCGGTCCCCGGCGCCACGACGAGCGGCCGCCTTCACGAACGAAGTGGCGCCGCCGCTGCGGATGAGCAGGTAGAACAGCAGGAACGCCGAGGCGATGACCAGTGCCGGCAGGATGTAGGTGGCCGGCTGGAGGAGGCTCTTCAGCTCCTGCTGGTCGACGTCGAGCTCGGTGCCCTGAGCGAGCGCGTTCTGAAGGAACTGGCTCAGGTACTCGGGCGAGCTCGGTAGAGCGGTCCAGTACTGTTCGCCGTCGTCGACGAAGAGCACCCTCGAGTCGGAGTTGAGAAGCTTGGCCCTGTCGATCTCCCCTGAGGCGCTGAGCTCCAGGAACCTGCCGAGGCTCACCTCCTCGCCGCTGGTACGAGGGAGGGTGAGGAACATGAGGGCGGCGTAGACGAGCAGGAGGGCCGGGATGCAGAGCCCTACCCAGAACACGCCCTTCTTCCAGAAAGGCCGCCGACTCGGCCGATTCGACAAACGAGCCTCCGGTTGCCCGGGCGGCACGGATGGCCGTGCCCCAGGGCGAGGCGATGGTAGCGGACGCACCCGCTGGCCAGGCCCACGGGGGCCACGCCCCGTTGCCGCCGGCGGATCACGCGGTTACTCCGGTGGACCACGCCCGCCGGACGACCGGCTGTGCGCGTTCCTCAGAGCTCGACCGGCTGGCGGCGGCGGCGCACCTCGTGGACCACGACGGCGACGCTGGCGCCGAACAGGATGAGCCCCATGGCGATGAGCGGCACCAGCGCCCACAGGGACGGGCCGGCATCGATGGTGCTGCCGCCGGCGGCAGGTGCGACCGAAACCTGTCGGCCGGCTGCTCCGCTGTCGCCGGCCCCGGCGGGATCGGCCCCGGGGGGCTCGGGCGCCTCTAGAACCGTCGGCGGAGCAACGGCGGCCGGTTCCTGCGCCGTGGCCGGACCAGCGGGGGGCGGCGGAGCGACAGCTGCCGACGAGGGCGCGGGCACTGCGGCGCCGGACGCCGCCGGGGCCCGAG
>JBOGHR010000141.1:0-1612 GCA_050744905.1 Acidimicrobiales bacterium | reverse complement strand
GCTGGTGGGCGACCTGGGCCGGCGGCGGTCCCGGCACGGGTCGGGCGGGAGCCCGTCGCCCTAGCCGACCGCCCGGGCTCGTCGAGCGGTGGACGTCCTAGAGCGCCCGCTCGCCGGCCTCCCACAGCGTCGGCAGGAGCCACAGCAGCAGGCCGGCGGGCACCAGGGCAGCGGGGTTGGCGCCCTTGCGCGCCCCGCCCAGGGCGGCGAGGAGGAAGCACCCGGCGGCGGCCAGGTAGAGCAGGAACTCGACGGCGGCGTCCATGGCGGGCGAGTCTGGCCCAGCGGCGCCCGGGAGCGGGCGACCCCCGTCGGGGCGGCGGCGCTGGCCGTGGCGGCGCGGTGGTGGCAGGCTTCAAGGCATGGACCTCGACGAGGCTCGTGCCTTCCTCCGCGACCACCACCGGGGCGTGCTGGTGACCCGGCGGGCCGACGGGCGGCCCCAGTTGTCGCCGGTGCTGGCCGCCCTCGACGGCGACGGCAGGGTGGCCATCAGCACCCGGGAGACGGCGATCAAGGCCAAGAACGCCCGGCGCGATCCCCGGGTGTCGTTGTGCGCGCTCTCGGACGGCTTCTTCGGGTCCTGGGTGCAGGTGGACGGGCGGGCCCGGATCGAGTCGCTCCCCGGCGCCATGGAGGGCCTCGTCGACCAGTACCGGCGGGTGGCGGGGGAGCACCCCGACTGGGACGAGTTCCGCGCCGCCATGCAGGCCGAGCGGCGTGTGGTCCTGCGCATCGAGCTGGAGCGGGCGGGGCCCGACCGGAGCGGATGAGGGTGGCCGCCACGGCCCGGCGCATCCCGCCGGCCCGCCCCGGGTACAGGTAGCGGCGATGGGAACGGCGGAGGTGCCGGTGACGAATCGCGTGCTCAGGGGGCGCTACCGGCTGGGCCCGCTCCTCGGGCGGGGCGGCATGGCGGAGGTGTACGAGGGCCACGACGAGCGCCTCGACCGGCCGGTGGCCGTCAAGGTGCTGCGCGCCGAGATGGCCGCCGACCCCGGCGTCCGGGAGCGCTTCGAGGTCGAGGGGCGCTCCGCCGCCCGCCTGGCCCACCCGAACGTGGTGGCCGTGTTCGACACCGGCGAGGAGCAGGGCACGCCGTACCTGGTGATGGAGCGGCTGCCGGGCGACACGCTGGCCGACCGCATGGCCGACGGGCCCGTCGACCAGGAGTGGCTGCGGGCCGTGGCGGCCGACGTGCTCGCCGCGCTCGGGGCGGCGCACGCCGCCGGGCTGGTCCATCGCGACGTCAAGCCCGGCAACATCCTCATGGCGGCCGACGGCCGCGCCAAGGTCGCCGACTTCGGCATCGCCAAGAGCCTGGAGGTGGCGGGCGACCTCACCGGCACCGGGCTCCTCGTCGGGACCCCCGCCTACCTTGCCCCCGAGCGCCTCGACGGCCGGCCGGCGACCGAGCGCTCGGACCTGTACTCGCTGGGCGTCGTGCTCTACGAGGCCCTCGCCGGCGCCAAGCCCTTCACCGCCGAGACCCCCCTGGCCATGGCCGGCGCCGTGCTCAACGACGTGCCCGCGCCGCTGGCCGAGCTGCGCCCCGGCGTCGCCCCCGACCTCGCCGCCGCCGTCGAGCGCGCCATGGCCCGCGACCCGGCGG
>JBOGHR010000140.1:0-3175 GCA_050744905.1 Acidimicrobiales bacterium | reverse complement strand
GGCCCGGGACTGGTGGCCCATCGCCCTGCGGTGGGCGCGGCACGGCGACGTCCCCGCCCGGGCGGCGGTCGTCGTCCGGCCGGAGACCGCCGCCCAGGTGGCCCAGGTGCTGGCCGTGTGCAGCCGGGCGCAGGTGCCGGTCACACCGGCGGCGGGTCGCAGCGGCGTGTGCGGCGGGGCCGTGCCCGTCTTCGGCGGCGTGTCGCTCGACCTGGCCGGCCTCGCCGGCGTGGTGGGGGTGGACGACGACTCGCTGCTGGTGACCGTGCGGGCCGGCACCAACGGCGCCGACCTGGAGGGCCGGCTCCGCGCCGGGCACGGCCTGGTCCTGGGCCACCGGCCCCAGTCGATCGCCCTGTCCACCGTCGGCGGGTGGCTGGCCTGCCGCTCCGCCGGCCAGTACGGCAAGATCGAGGACATGGTCGTCGACCTGGAGGTGGCCCTGGCCGACGGGAGCCTGGTCCGCACCGGCGCCCCGGGGCCCCGCTCGGCCACCGGGCCCGACCTCACCCAGCTCTTCGTCGGCAGCGAGGGCGTCCTGGGCGTGATAACCGAGGCCGTCCTGCGCGCCGCCCCCCTCCCTCCGGCCGAACGGCGGGCCGCCTTCGGCTTCGCCGCCTTCGCCGACGGCCTCGACGCCTGCCGGCGGGTCCTGCGCCGGGGCGCCACCCCCGCCGTGCTCCGCCTCTACGACGAGGTGGAGTCGGCCCGCGCCTTCGCCCTCGAGGGGCGCTGCGTGCTGCTCGTGCTCGACGAAGCCGAGCCCCGGCTGGCCGACGCCGTGCTCCACGTGGTGGGCGAGGAGTGCGCGGCCGCCGAGCGCCTCGACGATGCCCTGGTCGAGCGCTGGATCGACCACCGCGACGACGTCTCGGCGCTCGAGGGCCTCCTCGCCGCCGGCCTGGTCGTCGACACCTGCGAGGTGGCGGGCCCGTGGTCGGCGCTGCCCGGCGTGCACCGGGAGGCGCTGGACGCCCTGCGGGCGGTACCCGGCACCCTGGCGGCGTCGGCCCACCAGTCCCACGCCTACCGGGACGGCGCCTGCCTGTACTTCACCTTCGCCGGCCGGCGGGAGGGCGGCGACGGCGACGGGCCGGGCGACGCCTACTACCGCGAGGCGTGGGACGCCGTCACCGGCGCCGTGCTCGGCGCCGGGGGGTCGCTCAGCCACCACCACGGGATCGGGCTGAACCGGGGACGCTTCCTCGCCGCCGCCCGGGGCGGGGCGTTCGCCGTCCTGGTGGCGCTCAAGGCGGCCCTCGACCCCGCCGGGGTCCTCAACCCCGGCAAGCTGGGGCTGCCGTCGCCCTGGGGGGCGCCGCCGTGGCCCTGAGCGCGCGGGTGGACTGGAAGGCGGCGGCCGACGGCGCCTGGCTGGCGGTGGCGGTGACGCTGCCACCCACCATCGTCGTCCGCCTGTTCAAGGACGGCGACCTCGACGGCCAGGAGTCCTACCTGTGGGTCGTGCCCGTCCTGGCCCTGCTCGTCGGCTTCGCCCTCGGGGGCCACCGGGCCGCCCGCCGCCGGCCCGACGCCCCCCTGCTCCACGCCGCCGTCTCGGCGGCGTGCGCCTTCACCGCGCTGGCCGCGCTGGCCGTGGTCCGGCGCCTCCTCGACGGCGACGGGCTCACCGTGCCGCTGGTGGTCACCTTGCTGCTCCTCCTCCAGATCACGGTGTCGCTGGCCGTGGTGGGCGGCTACGTCGCCATGCGCCGGGAGGCGGCCTCGGCGGCCCGCCCACCCGAGGGCACGGGCGGCGGCGGGGGCCCGGTGGACGCCGCCCCGTGAGCGTCCTCGTCGTCGACACCGGCACCACCAGCGTGCGGGCGGCGGTCGTCCGCCCCGACGGCGCGGTGGAGGCAGCCGCCCGCCGCCCGGTCCCCCGGTCGACCCCCAACGCCGGCTTCGTGGAGTTCGACGCCGCCGAGATGGCCGGTGCCGCCCTGGAGGTCGCCCGCCGGGCCCTGGCCGCCGGCGGGCCGGTCCACGCCGTGGGGATCGCCAACCAGCGGGCGTCGACGGTGGTGTGGGACCGGGCCACGGGCGTGCCGGTCGGCCCCGGCATCAGCTGGGAGGACCTGCGCACCGCCGGGCTGTGCCTGGCCCTCCAGGAGCGGGGCGTGCGCCTGGCGCCCAACGCCTCGGCCACCAAGCTCGCCGTGCTCCTCGACCTCGCCGACCCCGGCCGCACCCGCGACCTGTGCTTCGGGACGCTCGACACCTGGCTGGCGTGGACGCTGACGGGCGGGGCCCTCCACGTCACCGACGCCACCAACGCCGGGGTCACCGGCCTCGTCCGGGCCGACGGCTCGGGCTGGGACGAGGCGGTGCTCGACGTGCTGGGCATCCCGCCCGCCACCCTGCCCCGCATCGTGGACTCCTCGGGCATCGTGGGCCCCGCCCTCGCCCTCGACTGCGCCCCGCCCCTCGCCGCCCTGGTCGGCGACCAGCAGGCGTCGATGGTCGGTCAGGGCTGCACCCGGCCGGGCCTGGCCAAGGCCACCTTCGGCACGGGTGGCATGCTCGACCTGTGCGTGGGGCGGGACCGGCCCCCCTTCGCCGCCCGGGGCCAGGCCGGCTGCTTCCCGGTGGTGGCCTGGCGCCGGGGGGGCGCCGACACGTGGGGCATCGAGGCGGTGATGCTGTCGGCCGGGTCGGCGGTGGAGTGGCTCCGAGACGACCTCGGGATCCTCGCATCGGTGGAGGAGTCCGACGCCGTGGCCGCCTCGGTGCCGAGCGCGGGGGACGTGCGCTTCGTCCCCGCCCTGTTCGGGCTCGGCACCCCGGTGTGGGACTTCGGGGCGCGCGGCACCCTGGTCGGGCTGACGCGGGGATCGGGGCGGGCCGAGATCGTGCGGGCCGTGCTGGAGGGGGTGGCCCACCGGGGCGCCGATCTGGTCGAGGCGGCGGAGGCGGACGGGGGCGTGTCGATCCCCGCCCTGCGGGTCGACGGGGGCATGACGGCCAACGCCACCTTCGTGCAGGCGCTGGCCGACGCCTGCCAGCGCCCCATCGAGGTGTCGCCGGTCGTGGAGGCGACCACCCTGGGCGCCGCCTACCTGGCCGGCATGGCGGTGGGCACCTGGGCGGGCGAGGACGAGGTGGCCGCCGCCTGGCGCCCCCGCCGGGTGGTCGAGCCCCGACGCAGGCCCGACCGGGAGCGGTGGCGGGCCAC
>JBOGHR010000139.1:0-1707 GCA_050744905.1 Acidimicrobiales bacterium | reverse complement strand
GTGTGGGGCGGGGGCGGCTCCGGCGGCCACCTGGCCGACGGGGCGTCCTACGACCCGGCGGCCGACGCCTGGGAGGCCCTGCCCCCCTTCGAGCCGCTCGCCGCCCGCGGTGGCCACGCCGTGGCGTGGACCGGGAGCGAGCTGCTGATCTGGGGCGGGGGCGACGACGTCGTCTTCGGCAACGGCGCCCGGTTCTCGCCCGGCACGGGATGGGCGCTGCTCCCCCGGGCGCCCATCGGCGGGCTGGCCAACAGCGCCTCGGCGTGGACGGGCGAGGAGTGGCTGGTCTGGGGTGGACGAGCCGGCGAGGGGGCCCGCTTCCGGCCGTGAGAGCGGGGAGGCCCTGCTGCGCCCGCCCTCCGCCTCACCCGCCGATGGCCGGGGCCCCGTCGGCTTCGGCCCGCTCGACCACCAGCCGGCCCACCCGGTTGCCGACCCCCAGCCCCACCTCGTTGTCCTCGCGCCAGTGGATGCCGCCCCACAGCCGGGAGTCGGCGGCCTCGTCGGCCTTGGCGCGGAAGTCGGCCTCGTTGTCGGGGAACAGGTAGGAGAGCACCTCGGCCGCCGCCCCCGAGTAGGTGGCGTGGCCGGAGATGTACGACGGGAAGAACGGGGTCTCGATGTACGGCGTCCACGTCGGGTCGACCCCCGAGTCGCGCACGCCGTTCTCCGGGCGGGGGTCCCAGTAGGCGTACTTGGCGTCCCAGGCCGCGACGCCGGCGTCGGCCATGGCCACGTTGGCCAGCGCCATGGCCCGCTCGGCCTGCGGCTCGCTCGGCTTGCGGTGGCGGAGGTAGGCCAGCGCCACCTCGTTCCAGATGCCGGCCGGCAGCGGCGTGCCCTGGCCGCCGGCCCAGAACGTCGCCTTGCGCATCTGCTCCTCGGTCAGCTCGCTCTTGACCCGCACCACCTCCTCGGCCTGGGCGCGGAACTCCGGCGACCCGAACACCGGCGGAGGGCCGGGCCTGAACTGGTCCCCGGAGGTCATCACCCACGTCCTCCACGTGCCGGCCAGCGGCTGGACCGGGTTGGCGACCGAGCCCGGCGGCGGGCCCCAGAACCGGGGCGGCCCGCCGGGGCGGGTGCCGTCCCACTCCCGGTCGGACCCGTCGGCCCTGGCGTGGGCGACGACCCTCCCCCCGATGGCCCGGCCCAGCTCCAGGCCGGCGGCCACGTCGCTCGGCCAGTTGGCGCCGGCCTGGACGCGGGAGAGAGCGGCCTGGTCGGCGGCCTCCTCCAGCCGCAGGGCGGGGCGCTCGGGGAACAGGTAGGCCAGCACCACCGAGGCGGCCCCGGCGATGGTGGCGTGCTCCGATGGGTAGGACGGGTCCGGCCCCGGCTCCGACAGCCGGTCGACGCCATCGGGCGCCTCCCGTCCGTACTCGTGCTTCCAGTGCCACGCCGCGACCATGGCGTCGTAGGCGGCCACGCTGACCAGGGCGTAGGCTCGCGACGAGTTGGGAGGGTCCTTCTCCCGGGCCGACACGAACTCGAGGGCCATCTCCACCCAGGGGGCGCTGACCGGCTCGCCGTCGCCCGCCCACTTGCGGACGATGTCCTCCACCTCGGGCGTCCGCTCCGCGGCCAGCTCGCGCAGCTCGGCCTCGTCGGCCCGGGCCTCGGCCGAGCCGTCGGCCGGCGGCGGCGGCACCGGCACATCGGTCGGCGACCCGAGGACCCAGGTCCTCCACCGGCCCGCCGTCGGCT
>JBOGHR010000138.1:0-2176 GCA_050744905.1 Acidimicrobiales bacterium | reverse complement strand
GGCCACCAACGGCCGCATGCGGCTGCGGGTGGGCGCCGGCGCGGCCGCCGCCAGGTAGGCCTCGTGGCGAGCGGCGACGTCCGGGTCGACCGGCCGGGTGCCCAGGGCGTGGAGCCGGCGGACGGTGCGAGGCTGCTCGTCGTGTTCCATGCCCCTGTCAGCGCCGCCGAGGGCGCTCAGGATACGGGCGGGGTCGGCACGGTGCGGTCGTCGGGCGACGGCTCGGCGGCGGGCGGCGGGCGGTCGAGCAGCGCCGAGAGGGCCTCCAGGGCACGGTGCTGGAGGGCCTTGACGGCGCCCGTGCGCCGGCCGGTGATGCGGGCGACGTCGGCCAGGGGGAGGTCGGCCACGAAGCGCAGCACCACCACCTCCCGCTGTTCGGCGGTGAGCCGCGACAGGGCCTCCACCAGGTCGGGGTCCAAGGGGTCGGGCGGCGGGGCGGCGGGCCCGTCGGGCACGTCGCGGTCGGCCAGCCGGGGGCGACGGGAGACGCGCCGGCGGGCGTCGAGCAGCCGGTTGTGGGCGATGGCGAACACCCACCGCCGGAGCGCGGCGTCATCGCCCTTGAACCGCGGCAGGTCGCGGGCCACCTGGAGGAACACCTCGCCCAGCAGGTCCTCGGGCTCCGGGGCGCGCTGGGCGCGCAGGTACCCGAGCACCGCCGGCGCCAACTGCCGGTAGACGTCCGCCGCCGACGACGTCACCGGGCTCAGCGCTCGGCGACGGGCACGTAGTCCCTGGGGCCGGGGCCGTTGTAGAGCTGGCGGGGCCGGGCGATCTTCGACCCCTGCTCGAGCAGCTCCACCCAGTGGGCCAGCCACCCCGAGGTGCGGGGGATGGCGAAGAGGACGGGGAACATCTCCACCGGGAAGCCCATGGCCTGGTAGATGAGCCCGGAGTAGAAGTCCACGTTGGGGTAGAGCTTGCGGGAGACGAAGTAGTCGTCGGAGAGGGCGGCCTCCTCCAGCTTGAGGGCGATGTCGAGGAGCGGGTTCTTGCCGGTCACCTCGAACACCTCGTCGGCCACCTGCTTGACGATGCGGGCCCGGGGGTCGTAGCTCTTGTAGACCCGGTGGCCGAAGCCCTGGAGCCGGGCGCCGCTGCCCGACTTCACGCTGGTCAGGAAGTCGGCGACGTCGTCGATGGAGCCGATGTCGGTGAGCATGCGGATGACCGCCTCGTTGGCCCCTCCGTGGCGGGGCCCGTACAGCGCGGCGCACGCCGCCGCGCACGCCGAGTAGGGGTCGGCGTGGGCCGAGCCGACGGTGCGCATGGCGGTGGTGGAGCAGTTCTGCTCGTGGTCGGCGTGGAGGATGAACAGGACGTCGAGGGCGTGGGCCAGCGCCGGGTTGGCGTCGAAGCGGGGCTCGGCCACCTTCCACATCATCGACAGGAAGTTGGCGGCGAAGCCTAGCGAGTTGTCGGGGTAGACGAAGGGCATCCCGACGCTGAACCGGTGGGCGGCCGCCGCCAGGGTGGGCATCTTGGCGATGAGGCGCACGATCTGGCGCCGCCGGCACTCGGGATCGTGGATCTTCTTGGCGTCGAGGTAGAACGTCGACAGGGCGGCCACCGCCGAGACCAGCATCCCCATCGGATGGGCGTCGTAGTGGAAGCCCTCGAGGAAGCGCTTGCGCACGTTCTCGTGGATGAACGTGTGGTAGGTGATGTCGTTGACCCAGGCCTCGTTCTGGGCGGGGGTGGGCAACTCGCCGTGGAGCAGGAGGTAGGAAACCTCCAGGTACGTCGAGCGCTCGGCCAGCTGCTCGATCGGGTACCCGCGGTAGCGCAGGATGCCGGCGTCGCCGTCGAGATAGGTGATCGCGCTCTCGCACGCCGCCGTGGCCAGGAAGGCGGGGTCGAAGAACAACAGGTCGGGGAGCGACTTTCGCCAGACGTCCGACGACACGCCGCCGTTGACGATCGGGATCTCGAACGACTCGCCGCTCCGGTTGTCGGTGATGGTGAGCGACTCGGCCACGGGGACAAACGCTACCCGGCCCCGACGTCCTCCCCGACGCCGAGGCGCCGGCGGAGGCGCGCCACGTCGAACGGGCCGGGCTGGTCGTCGAGCTCGGCGAGCAGGGTGAGCAGGTCCGGCCGGGCCGCCTCGTCGGCCGCCGCCTGGCGGGGGGTGCGGCTGCCGAGGGCGGCGACGGGCTGGTCGACCCAGCGC
>JBOGHR010000137.1:0-7047 GCA_050744905.1 Acidimicrobiales bacterium | reverse complement strand
CCGCCAAGCCGTCCGACGGCCGCTCCACCAAGAGCCCCCGCCGGCCGTAGGCGGCGGCGGCCACGCCATGGGCTGGCTGGCCGACGGCGAGCACGAGCTGGAGGGCGCGTGCGGCGAGGGCTTCCTCCAGGGCATCCTGCTGAGCGAGGTCTCCGCGCCCCGCTACACCACGGCGACCCAGCGGCGCATCGTCATGTTCGACGAGGTGACGGGCGACGGGCGGCGCAGGGCCCGCGTCCGCGACATCTCCCTCGAGGTTCCCTGGGACCGGGTGTGCGCGTACTCCACCGGCGTCATGCCCTTCCCCCCCGACATGTGGCGCCAGGGGCCGGAGGGCGAGGTCGTGATCTTCACCCTCGATCCCGAGGTGGCCGACGGCCGCGACATCGTCGTGTGGCCGAGGACCGACGCCTGGACGGCCGCCGCCCGCACCATGGGCGTGCCCGAGCTGAAGGACTGAGACCCCGGTCGATTCCCGACCTGTAGGGTAGGATTTGAGTCCTAGGACCCGGACCGGAGGTGGGGCCATGACCGTCACCGATGAGCTGCTCCGCAACGCCGAGCGCTACGCGGCGTCGTTCGACAAGGGGGACCTGCCCGTGCCACCGGGCCGCCAGGTGGCCGTCGTGGCGTGCATGGACGCCCGGCTCAACCCCTACGGGCTCCTCGGGCTGACCGAGGGCGACGCCCACGTCATCCGCAACGCCGGCGGGGTCGTCAGCGACGACGCCATCCGCTCGCTCACCATCTCCCAGCGCCTGCTGGGCACCAGGGAGATCATCCTCATCCACCACTCGGGCTGCGGCATGACCACCTTCACCGACGACGACGTCAAGGCCCGGATCGAGGCCGAGACCGGCATCCGCCCGCCGTTCGCCCTCGAGGCCTTCCCCGACGTGGATGCCGACGTCCGCCAGTCGATCGCCCGCATCAACGCCAGCCCCTTCATCCCCCACAAGGACGCGGTGCGGGGGTTCGTCTACGAGGTGGAGAAGGGGACGCTGCGGGAGGTCCGGTAGGCCGGGCCACCACCAGGGCGGCCGGCTGCGCCCGCTGACGCCGTCGCGGAAACGTACCGATTCCGCAGCGTTGCCGCGACGAGAACGCTGGAGGGGGCAGACTGGCGCCTCATGAGGCGGACGATGGGCACGGCGGTGGCCGCGGTGGTGGCGGTGGTGGGGATGGGGGCGGGCGGGGTCGCCCCGGCGGCGGCGGCGACCCCGCCGCCGTCGTCCGCCGGGTACTGGTTCGTCGGCACCGACGGCGGGGTGTTCGCGTTCGGGGGAGCGGGCTTCTTCGGGTCCACCGGCGGCTCCCGGCTGAACCGCCCGGTCGTCGGCATGGCCGCCACCCGCTCCGGCAACGGCTACTGGCTGGTCGCCTCCGACGGCGGCGTCTTCGCCTTCGGCGACGCCGTGTTCCGGGGCTCGACGGGGGCCATCCGGCTCAACCAGCCCGTCGTGGCCATGGCCGCCAGCCCCTCGGGGCGGGGGTACTGGATGGTGGCCTCCGACGGCGGGGTGTTCGCCTTCGGCGACGCCTCGTTCCGGGGCTCGATGGGCGCCTCTCCCCTCAACCGGCCCATCGTCGCCATGGCGGCGGCGCCCCGGAACGTGGGCTACTGGATGACGGCGGGCGACGGCGGCGTCTTCTCCTTCGGCGACGCCGCGTTCGCCGGCAGCACCGGTGGGCAGCGGCTGAGCGCCCCCGTCGTCGGCATGGTGGCGGCGCCCGCCCGGGTGACCCCGGAGGTGGCGGCCTTCTACTACCCGTGGTACGCCACGCCCGACCGGGACGGCGAGTGGCGCCACTGGGAGGGGAACAGCCGCCGTCCGCCCGACGACGTGGCCGCCGACTTCTACCCCCAGCGGGGTGCCTACTCCAGCAGCGACCCGGCGGTGCTCCAGGGCCACATGACCGAGATGGCGCAGGCGGGGATCGACCTGGTGGTCACGTCGTGGTGGGGGCGGGGGTCGTTCGAGGACGACCGGCTGCCCGAGGTGCTCCTGGCCGCCGCCGGCGCCGGCATCCGGGTGGCCGTCCACCTCGAGCCCTACGTCGGCCGTTCGCTCGCGACCATCGCCTCCGACGTGGCCTACCTGCGGGGCCTGGGCGTGCGGGACGTGTGGATGTACAACGCCCAGCGCTTCCCGGCCTCGGGGTGGGCCGCCGTGCGCGCCGCCATGGGCGCCGACGTGCGGGTCATGGCCCAGAGCGGCAACCCGGCCCAGATGAGGTCCGGCGAGTTCTCGGCCCTGGCGGCGTCCGCCGGCTTCGACGGCATCTACACCTACGACGCCGTGCGCTACTCACCGGCGGACTTCGCCGCCGTGTGCGCCTCGGCCCGCCAGCACGGCCTGCTGTGCTCACCGTCCGTCTCGCCGGGCTACACCGCCCTGCGGCTCAAGCCCAACGACACCCAGTTCGTTCCGCGCGACGGCGGCGCCCGCTACGACGCCACCTGGTCCGGCGCCCTCGACGCCCGGGCCGACATCGTCAGCATCACCAGCCACAACGAGTGGCACGAGGGGACCCAGATCGAGCCCGCCGTCCCCTACTGCTTCCCCGACGGGTTCTGCTCTCCCGGCTACGAGGGGGCCTACGGCGCCACCGGCCCGGCGGCGCCCGGCGCCTACCTGGCCCGCACCCTCGTGTGGTCGAGCGAGTTCCGCCGGTAGGGCGGAGCCGCCCCGCCGGCGTGGAGGGGTTTCGCGCAGGTCGGGCCCGACCGCTCAGTCCTCGGCCCGGCGCCCGGCGGCCACCAGCGCCGTACCCGCCACCAGGAGCGCCAGGCCGGCCAGGGCGACGAGGCTGATCGGGGCCCCAGTGCGGGGCAGGTCCGGCCCCCGCTCCAGGGTCACGCCGAGGACGATGGCGATGTCGGCCGCCGACGACGCGCTCACCGTCCTGCCCAGCACGTCGGTGCCCGTCGCCGTGCCGATGTTGCGGGTGGGGCCGTCGGCCTGGACCGCCTGGGTCCTGTTCACCGACACCACCGCACCGGGCTGCATCGTGCCGATGAAGGCGATGCCGCCGAGCACGTCGTCGGTGACGGCCACGTCGTGCAGGGTGGTGTCGCCGGTGTTGGTGACGGTGTAGCCGAACGTCACCTCCTGGCCAGGCGACACGCTGGTGGGCGAGGCGACCTTGACGATGGCGATGGCCGGGTCGATCACCGCCACGAACGTCGAGTCCGAGGCGGTCGAGGTGCGGCCCAGGCCGTCGACCGCCTGGACCGAGGCGGTGTTGGTGGCGTCGCTGGCGGCGGTCCGCTGGTAGGTGCAGGTGAACGACGCCCCGGCGGCGAGCACCGATCCGACGGGCTGCGGGCAGGCCGCCGCGAAGCCGGGCTCGAGGGTGTCGGCCAGCGACTCGATGGTGACGGGGACCGCTCCGGTGTTCCCGATGGTCACCGTGTAGGCGAGCGGGTCGCCGGGGTGGACCACCAGGACCTCGCCGGCGCTGGCGTGGTCGCCCCCGTTGAGCTTCTTGTCGAGGCTGATCCCGGTGGGCTGGGCCGTGTTGGCGAAGGCGACCGTTGCGGCGCTGGCGCCGATGACCACCGTGCCGTCGGCCGGGACCGATGTGGACGTGAACAGCGCCGAGGCGCGCTCGGTGACCGTGCAGGAGGTCCCGGTCGGGATGCCGGTGATCGTCCGGGAGCCGCGGTCGGTGATGGTGAGCGACTGGTCGGAGGCGGTCCCGTCGCAGTCCACGTCGAAGGTGAAGGTCCCCGAGCCGCCGGTGGTCGACTTGGTGATCACCAGGTCGCCCAGCTGCTGGTTCACGAACACGTCGACCGACTGGCTGGTGCCCACGGGGATGAGCAGTCGCCGGGACGTCGGGTCGAGCTGGTAGCCCGGCGGCGCCTCCGTCTCCGTAACGGTGCACGCCGTGCCCGACGGGCCGTTGATGGCGACGGCCCCGGTCCCGGCGACGCCTAAGGCGCTGACCGTGCCGTCGGGGTCGGCGTGGCTCTGGCTGCTGAGCCCGGTGATGACGGTGGGCGGCAGGGCCACGGTGGGGGAGCACACCACGCTGAAGCTGGCGCCCGGCAGGAGCGGGCCGGTCGCCGAGCCGCTGCGCTTCTCGATGCGCAGACTGCCGCCGACGGTGAAGCAGGCCGGGCCGGCCTTGCGGTTGCTGGCTTGCGACTCCGAGGGTGCGGCCGTCGTCTTGGCGTAGTTGCAGAGCTCGGCGCCGAGCGGCGTCCCCGGGGGGACCGGGACGGCGAAGCGCAGCTGGAAGCCGGTGGTGTTGGGCACGAACGAGACGCTGTACTTCGCCACCGCGGTGCCGTCCACGAACACGCAGTCGGTGATGACGAACGTCGTGCGCCCGGACACGTCGGACTCGTCGACCGGGTAGTCGATGACGAAGCCGACCACGCCGCCCGGGTCGAAGTTGCCGGCGAAGTCGGGGTCGAGGCGCTTGGTGGTGTTCTCGCTCCCCGGTGTGGGGCGCACGCCGTTGCACCCGTTGACGCCGTCCTCGAGCGTGACGACGGGTGCGTCGCCCACCTCGCCGCTGGCGGGCGTGAAGGTCCCGGCCAGCGACGTGACGAGGCCCAGGACCATGACGACGGCGCCCGAGCGGCGGGCCGCCTGCCCACCCAAGATCTTCCTCAAGTTCCCCACCCCGTTCGCCGAAACTCGGTGAGAGCCGGTGACTCGTCCAGGACGCGACCAGGATTGGTGGCGTCACCTCCGAGAATGGGCGATTGACGGCGTTGGACCAATGACCATTCTCGCGATGCCTAGGCCGGACCAGGCGCGGTGGTCCTGCCCGTGATCTCACGGGCCGTGGTCGGCGGCGGCGGCGAGTGGTGCGTGGACCGATCGGGTGTCGTCAGGGCCGATGGCTCCGGGGCGATGGTCCCGAACCGCACGAGTTCCCCGCAGGCCGTCACCGGCGGTAGCCTGCGGGCGCCGGCGGCGTGGCCGAGTGGTTTAGGCAAGGGCCTGCAAAGCCCTGTACACCGGTTCGATTCCGGTCGCCGCCTCCGACGCCTGACCTGGTAAAGTGCCAGGTCAGGCGCTGTTTTCGTCGACCCGGCAGTGTCCGTTGGAGTCCTTGGTCGGCCACCAGAATCCGTTGTTTTGGTCACCGGTCGGTCACTTTCTGGTCACCGGGGCCGGAGAGGTGGTCGGGATGGGCTTCGTCGAGAAGCGGCCGGGGGAGAAGGGGTACCGGGCGCGCTACCTGGATCCGTTGGGGCGCAAGCACAGCCGGACGTTCGCCCGCAAGGCAGACGCCCAGCGCTTCCTGGTGGAGATGGAGGCCGACAAGGCCAGAGGGTCGTGGATCGACCGCGGGGGGCCGACACGCCGCTGTCCGCCTGGGTCGAGGAGTTCCTGAAGCTGGCCCGCCGGCTGTCGCCCACCACGGTGCAGACCTACCGGCGGGACCTTGACCGCTACGTGCTGCCCCGCTTCGGGGCCTACCGGATCGGACGGCTGCCGGCCGACGAGATCGAGAACTGGCTGAACGACGAGGTGGCGGCCGGCATCGCCCCCAGCTCGGTCCACCGCCACTACCGGACCCTGCGGCGGGTCCTCCAGGTGGCCGTCGAGAAGCAGCGTCTCCTGGCCAACCCCTGCGACCGGGTCGAGCCTCCCCGGGGTTGGCTCCATCCAATCCGCTGGCCTATGCGGCGGGGGCGGGCAAAGACGGCGGTTCTGTGAGTACGTAGCCGGGCTTGACCGCCCACCGCCGGCGACGTTGGGTGGCGCGCACGTGTGCGGGACGTAGGGTCCACCCGATCGGGGCCGCCGACGCGTACGTTCTGCGCATGCGATCGATGGTCGACTCCACCCGGCTGGACAGTGTTCGTCGTCAGGTCGGGGGTGTGGTGGAGACAATGATGGCGGTGGCGGGCACCGACGTGGCCATGGTGGAGCTGGCGGCATCCAGCCTGCTGGCGTCGTTCCAGGCGGTGGAGGCCCCGATCGAGTTGCCGGAGGCCGTCCTCGACGCGGTCGCGGAGCCGGGCGACGCCCGGTCGGCCTGTCTGCTGGCGGCCATGGGCGTCTTGGGCCGCCCCCCGGTGGCGGACATGGCCCGGGACCGGCTGGAGCGCCTCCATCGGATGGGGATCCGTTCGCCGATCGAGGAGCGGGTCGGGGCGTCGGAGGTGGTCGAGGCACAGGTTGCCGAGGGCGAGGGCCTCGAGATGCTCTTGGCGCTGCTGCGCCGCCCCGGCCAGCGCAACCCGCAGTTGGCGATGGTCGTCGTCGACCACGAGGAGCACGGTGGATGCGCGGTCAACGGGTTCCTCAGCCCGCCGATCCGGGCCAGGTCGATCAGCGCAGCCGTGCGCAAGGCCGGGTGGCGGGGAGAGGCTATGCCGCGTGGCGTGGCAGCCGGGACGGCCGAACTGGCCCAGGCGCTGGGCGCCGCGCTGGCCCGCACGGCGGCCGACGGTGTGCTGGTGCCGGTGGAGTTGGCCGTGGTCGTGCCTGTGCTGGCGTTGGCGCTGCGTGGGGACCCAGCCGCGTTCGCCGCGGTTGCGGTCGACGGCGGCCATGTGCTGGACCTGAAGGTGGGCGACGACGATGACTTCGAGGATCTCCTCGACGAGGTGGCGGGGCACTTCTTGGAGGTGGCCGGCACCGATCCCGTGGTAGGCCGCGCTGGTGATCTGGTGGCCCGGACGATGCTGGACTGGAAGTGGCGGACCGGCAACGGCGAGCTTGGCCGCTGGACGCGTCCGGACCTGGAGGACTACCTGTTCAGCTACTTGTGCCCATCGGTGGTGACCCTCGACGTGCCTCTCAGCGATTTCGCTGAGTGCGTGGCGGCGTTCCTGCGCTTCCTCGACGGCCACGACGCATTGGAGGGGGATCCCCTTGATGCGCTGGTGTCCTTCGTCGCGGAGCGGGCCGCAGCGTTCGAGCAGGCCGCCGCCAACCCTGCCGCCTGGGGACCGGCCAAGACCTCGATGACGGGGCTGTGGGACGGCACCATCGATCCTGAGGACCCGTTCGGGTTTGACGAGTGGATCGAGGGCGCAGGTCCCGATGCCGGGTGGGTGCCGCCCCAGACACG
>JBOGHR010000136.1:0-3877 GCA_050744905.1 Acidimicrobiales bacterium | reverse complement strand
GGCGGGCACCGGTCGACTCAACCACCGCCCGGGCCGCCGCCGGGCCACCGCCCGCATCCCGGTCAGGCCCCGGCGCCGCCCATGGCCTGGGCCGCCCGGCGGGCCATCTCGTCCGGCGGCACGTCCTCCACGTGGGTGGACACGCTCCACCGGTGCCCGAAGGGGTCGTCGAACGAGCCGGTGCGGTCGCCGTAGAACTGGTCCTCCACCGGGCGCACGGCGGTGGCGCCGGCGGCGACGGCCCGCTCGAACACGGCGTCGACGCCCTCGACGTACACGGCGATGCCGACGGGCGAGCCTCCCAGCTCCTTGGGGGTGCGGTGGCCCATCTCCGGGAAGGCGTCGGACAGCATGATGACCGAGTCGCCCAGCTGGAGCTCGGCGTGGCCGATCCTCCCGCCCGGCGCCGGCATGCGCATGCGCTCCTTGGCCCCCAGCACCTTGGCGTAGAACTCGATGGCGGCCTCCGCCCCGTCCACCGACAGGTACGGGATGACGACGGGGTACCCGTCGGGGATCGGCTTCACGGTGCCCATGGCGACCTCCTTGACGAACGCGTGTTCGGGAAGCCTAGCCGGCCGGCACGTCCCGGGCAAGGGGCCTTCCCGGCGTCCCCCTCAGCCGGCGCAGCAGCGCGGGTTGCCCCCGGGAAGGGCGACCGGCGCCAGGGCGGCGGGGTCGAGCAGGTCGGCCAGGGCCGAGCGGGCGGCGGCCAGGCCGTCGGGGTCGACGGCGTAGAGGGTGAACCCGTCCGCCCGCCGGCTGCGCACCAGCCCGGCGCGCACCAGGACGCCGAGGTGGTGGCTCACCAGGGGCTGGGGCAGGGACTCGCCGTCCACCAGGTCGCGCACGCAGCGCTCCCTGGCCCGCAGGGCGGCGAGCAGCCGGAACCGCTTGGGATCGGCCAGGGCCCGCAGGACGGGGAGCACGTCGACGTCCGCCGCTCGGGGCGGGGCCGCATCGGGCGCCATCGGTCGAGCGTCGCAGAGCCGGCGGCGACGGTCAAGGGGGCGGGGGCGGGCGCGGGCGCCGCTACTCCCACTCGATGGTGCCGGGCGGCTTGGACGTGATGTCGAAGGCGACCCGGTTGACCCCGGGCACCTCGTTGATGATGCGGCTCGACATGCGCTCGAGCACGTCGTGGGGGATGCGGGCCCAGTCGGCCGTCATGGCGTCGTCGGAGGTCACCGCCCGGATGACGATCGGGTAGGCGTAGGTGCGCTCGTCGCCCATCACCCCGACGGTGCGCACGGCGATCAGCACGGCGAAGCTCTGCCAGACCTCCCGCTCCAGGCCGGCCCGGCGCATCTCCTGGAGCACCACGGCGTCGGCCGCCCGCAGGATCTCCAGGCGCTCGGGCGTGACGGTGCCCACGATGCGCACGGCCAGGCCCGGCCCCGGGAAGGGCTGGCGCCACACGATCTCCTCGGGCAGGCCCAGCTCCTGGCCCACCGCCCGCACCTCGTCCTTGAACAGGTTGCGGAGGGGCTCGACCAGCTCGAAGTCCATGTCGTCGGGCAGGCCCCCCACGTTGTGGTGGCTCTTGATGCGGGCCGCGTCCTTGGTGCCCGACTCGATGATGTCGGGGTAGAGCGTGCCCTGGACCAGGAAGCGGGCGTCCTGAAGGTCCTTGGCCACCTCCTCGAAGACCCGGATGAACGTCTCCCCGATGATCTTGCGCTTGCGCTCGGGGTCGATGACGTCGTCGAGGGCCTCCACGAAGCGGTCGGCCGCCTTGACGTGGACCAGGTCGACGCCGAACTGGCGGCGGAACGTGTCCTCCACCTGCTCGGCCTCGCCGGCCCGCATGAGCCCGGTGTCGACGAACACGCACGTGAGGTTCTCGCCCACCGCCTTGTGCACCAGGGCGGCGGCGACGGCCGAGTCGACCCCGCCCGACAGCCCGCAGATCACCTTCTCGGCGCCGACCTGGGCCCGGATGCCGGCGACCTGCTGCTCGATGACCGACGTCATCGTCCACGACGGCCGGCAGCCGGCCACGTCGTACAGGAAGTGCTTGAGCACCTCCTGGCCCCGCGGGGTGTGGACGACCTCGGGGTGGAACTGGACGCCGTAGAGGCGCCGGGCCGGGTCCTCGATGGCGGCCACGGCGTCGACGGTGGTGGCCACGACCCGGAAGCCGGCGGGCGGGGCGGCGATGGAGTCGAAGTGGCTCATCCACACGTCCTGCTGGAGAGGCAGGTCGGCGAATAGGGCGGAGCCGTCCACCACCGTCACGGCCGTGCGCCCGTACTCGCCCCGCCCGGTGCGGGACACCTCGCCGCCCAGCTGCTGGGCCAGGAGCTGGGCGCCGTAGCAGATCCCGAGCACGGGCACGCCGGTGTCGTACAGGGCGGGGTCGACGGTGGGGGCACCGTCCACGTGGACCGACTTGGGGCCGCCGCTGAGGATCACCGCCGCCGGCCGGCGGGCCACCATCTCGGCCACCGGCATGGTGTGGGGGACGATCTCGGAGTACACGTGGGCCTCCCGCACCCGCCGGGCGATGAGCTGGGCGTACTGGGCGCCGAAGTCCACGACCAGGACCGTGTCGAAGGTCGTGGTCATCGGCTGCCCCCGGGGCTCACTGCCCCATGCCGACGTGCTGCGAGCGCTGGAGGGCCTTGCCCTCCGTCTGCAGGGCGGGGGCCACCATGACCTCGGCCTTCTGGAACTCCTTGACCGACTGGTAGCCGCACGTCGCCATCGAGGTGCGCAGGGCGCCGAAGAGGTTGAGGCGGCCGTCGTTCTCGTGGGCCGGGCCGACCAGGATCTCCTTGAGGCTCCCCCGGGCCGTGGTGCGCACCCGGGTGCCCCGCGGGAGGGTCGGGTGGAAGGTGGCCATGCCCCAGTGGAACCCTCGGCCGGGGGCCTCGTGGGCGGCGGCGAGGGGCGAGCCCATCATCACCGCGTCGGCGCCGCAGGCGATGGCCTTGGCGATGTCGCCGCCCCGGGTGATGCCCCCGTCGGCGATCACGTGGACGTACACGCCCGTCTCGTCGAGGTGGCGCATGCGGGCCCCGGCCGCGTCGGCGATGGCCGTGGCCTGGGGGACGCCGATGCCGAGCACGCCCCGGGTGGTGCAGGCGTTGCCGGGGCCCACGCCCACCAGCACGCCCACCGCTCCGGTGCGCATGAGGTGGAGGGCGGCGTGGTACGAGGCGCACCCGCCCACGATCACCGGGACCTCGAGCTGGCGGATGAACTGCTTGAGGTTGAGAGGCTCGGCGGTCTTGGACACGTGCTCGGCGGAGACCACCGTGCCCTGGATGACCAGCAGGTCCAGCTCGGCGTCGAGGACGGCGGGGGCGTACTGCTCGGCCCGCTGGGGGGTGACCGAGGCGCAGGCGACCACGCCCGCCTCGCGGATCTCGCGGATCCGCTCGGTGATCAGCTCCGGCTTCACCGGCTCGGAGTAGATCTGCTGCATCCGGGCCGTCGCCTTGGCGTCGTCGAGGTCGGCGATCTCGGCGAACAGCGGCTCGGGGTCCTCGTAGCGGGTCCACAGGCCCTCCAGGTTGAGCACCCCCACGCCGCCCAGCCGGCCCACCTCGATGGCGGTGGCCGGGCTGACCACGCCGTCCATGGCCGAGGCCATGAGGGGCAGCTCGAAGCGGAAGGCGTCGACCTCCCACGCGATGTCGACGTCCTCGGGATCGCGGGTGCGGCGGCTGGGGACGATGGCGATGTCGTCGAACCCGTACGCCCTGCGACCCGACTTCCCGATGCCGATCTCGACCTCAGGCATACGCCTCCCGTTCCGCTCCCGAAAGCAGGATTCTACGTCCCCCGGGCGGGTGGACCGCCGGACCGCCGGGCGGCCCCGCCGGGCGGCGCCTTGCGCACCCGCCGCACCGCCGGACGGGGGGCCTCGGTC
>JBOGHR010000135.1:0-2240 GCA_050744905.1 Acidimicrobiales bacterium | reverse complement strand
GCCCACGGCAGCACGGACGCCAGCCACGGCGGCGCCCCGAAGGCGCCCGCCGCCGCCGGCCACGCCGGCCGGCGCAGCTTGGACGCCCCCGCCGCGAGGAGCACCACCCCCAGGGCGACCCCCGCCGTCACCGGCCGACCTCGGGCCCACTCCACCGGGCCGCCCCCGCCACCAGGAGCACCACGCCCCGGGCGACCGCGGCCGTCACCGGCGTCGCACCGGACGGAGCGGCCGGCTCAGGGCTCGAAGCGGCCGTAGCCGCCGCGGTAGAACAGCAGCGGCCGGCCACTCCCCCCCACGCCCAGGTCCAGCACCCGGGCCACCACGATGAGGTGGTCGCCGCCGTCGTGCTCGGCCTCGATGCGGCAGTCGACCCAGGCCAGCACGCCGTCGAGCAGGGGCGAGCCGGTGGCGGGCGCCGGGCGCCACCCCACGCCCCGGAAGCGGTCGCCGCCGGCGGTGGCGAACACCCGGCCCAGGGCCTCCTGGTCGGAGGCCAGCACGTTGGCGCAGAAGCCCCCCGCCAACCTCAGGCGGGGCCAGGTGACCGACGTCCGGGCCGGGCAGACGGTGACCAGGGGGGGATCGAGGGACACCGACGTGAACGACTGGACGGTGAAGCCGATGGGCTCGCCCTCGGCCAGGCCGGTGACCACCACCACCCCGGTGCAGAAGTGGCCGAGGACCTGGCGGAAGCGGGCGGCGTCGAACCCGCGTCGCCGGACGGCCGCCTCGGCGACGCCGCTCAGCACGACGTCGTCGGGCACGGCGGGCTGGGGGTGGTCCTGGGGGATGGTGCGATCGTAGGGCGGGCACCGGCCCCGGCCCGCTACCGGGCGGTGGTGCCGACCAGCCCCTGCTGCTGGAGCATGACCTTGAGGTCGTGGGGGTGCGAGGCCGTCATCATGGCGCCCCGCAGGTCGATGGAGCCGGCCTGGTACAGCTTCACCAGCGACTGGTCGAACGTCTGCATCCCGTAGTACTCGCCGTCGGCCACGATCTCGTGGATGTCGCCCGTGCGCTGGGGGTCGACGATGCACTGCTGGATCCGGCCGTTCACCACCATCACCTCGAGGGCCGGCACCCGGCCGTTGCCGTCGGCCGTCGGCACCAGCCGCTGGCAGATCGTGCCCTTGAGCGAGCCGGCCAGGGCGACGCGGACCTGGTTCTGCTGGTGGGGCGGGAAGAAGTCGACGATGCGGTTGACGGTCTCGGTGGCGTCGATCGTGTGCAGCGTGGAGAAGACCAGGTGGCCGGTCTCGGCCGCGCTGAGGGCGGCGGCCACCGTCTCCTGGTCGCGCATCTCGCCCACCAGGATCACGTCCGGGTCCTGGCGCATGGCGGCCCGCATGGCGGACGCGAAGTCGTTGGTGTCGAAGCCGATCTCCCGCTGGTTGATCTCGGCCATCTCGTCGTGGTGGAGCACCTCGATGGGGTCCTCGATGGTCACGATGTGGACCTCGCGGGTACGGTTGATGTGGTCGATCATGGCGGCGAGCGTCGTGGTCTTGCCCGACCCGGTGGGGCCGGTGACGAGCACCAGCCCCCGTTGCTCGTTGGCCAGGCGGCCGACGGCGTCGGGGAGCCCGAGCGCGTCGAAGCTTGCCGCCGACGTCCGCACCCGGCGGAAGATCATGGCGACCGAGCCCCGCTGGCGGAACACGTTGACCCGGAACCGGCCGCAGCCGGGTATGGCGTAGGCGAAGTCGGCCTCGTTGCGCTCCTCGAACTGGGCCGCCGCCTGGGGCCGCATGATCGCCTCGGCGATCTCCTCGGTCACCTCCGCCGTGAGGGACGGCTCGTCGGCCAGACGCCGGAGCGTCCCGTTCACCCGGACACGCGGCGGGGAGCCGGCCTTGACGTGCAGGTCCGAGGCGTCCATCGGCTCCATGGACGTGAGAAGGCCGTCGAGCCACGCGTGCGCCATGACCCTGGGTATCGGGTCCCGGCGGGCCGGGCTGAAGCCATCCCGGCGTCGGCCCCCGGCGGGCCGCCGTCAGGGCAGGCGGAGGCCCGGCGCGCCGTCCACGGCCAGGCCGTCGGCCACCAGGGTGGCGGCCACCCTCCGGGCCCGGTCCGGGTCGTCGGGCCAGCCGGCCGCCGCCGCCACCTCGGCCCAGGCGAGCGGCCCCCGCCGGAGGGCGTCGACGAGGCGGCCCCGGCCCTGGCGGTCGGACCCCACGAACCGGCTCTGCCCGCCCCCCGCCCCGGCCGATCCCACGGCCGGGTCGGGCTCCGGC
>JBOGHR010000134.1:0-1631 GCA_050744905.1 Acidimicrobiales bacterium | reverse complement strand
GCTGTGGCACGAGCAGCTGGCGCCCGGGAGCTTCAACCTCCCGTGCCTGGTGCGCCGCTTCCGGGGGCCCCTGGACGTGGCCGCCCTCGGAGCGGCGCTGGCCGATCTGGCCCGCCGCCACGAGCCGCTGCGCACGACGTTCGCGGCCGCCCCCGGCGTCCCCCGCCAGGTGGTCGGGCCCCCGCCCGCCGCCGGCCTGCGGGTGGTCGACCTGGCCGGCCTGCCCGCCGACCGCCGGGACGGCGAGGCGGGCCGCATCCTGGCCGAGGCCACCACCGCGCCCTTCGACCTGGTCGACGGGCCACTGTTCGAGCCGTCGCTGCTGCGCCTGGGCGACGGCGACCACGTGCTGGTCGTCCGCCTGCACCACACCGTGTTCGACGACTGGTCGGTCGACGTGTTCCGCCGCGACCTGTCGGCGCTCTACGCCGCCCGCCTCGACGGGGCGCCGTCGCCGCTGCCCGAGCCGGCCGCCCGCTTCACCACCTTCGCCCGGCGCCAGCGGGCCACCCTCGACGGCGCCGCCGGCGCCGCCCAGCGGGCCTGGTGGCGCCGCGAGCTGGACGGCGCGCCGCTGGCCGTCCAGCTCCCGCTGGAGGGCGCGGCCGGGGAGGGCGCGGGCGAGCCGGTGCAGGTCGACCTCCCGCCGGAGGTGTCCGACGGCGTGCGGGCCCTGGTCCCCCGGCTGCGGGCGACGCCGTACATGACGGTCCTCGCCGCCTTCGCCGTGGTGGTGGGCCGCTACACGGGCCAGGACGACCTCGTCCTGGGGTCGGTGACCGCCCACCGCCCGGGGAGCGCCGTCGAGCCGCTCATCGGCTGCTTCACCAAGAAGGTCCCGCTGCGCCTCCGCCTGGGCGGCGACCCGGCGTTCCCGGAGCTGGTGGCCAGGGCCCGCACGGCGGTGCTGGGCGCCCTGGCCCACCCCGACGTCGCCTTCGACGCCGTGGTCCAGGACGCGCTGGGGGCGGCCGCCGCCGGCCACGGGGCCGTCCCCCAGGTGGCGGTGGTGTTCCAGGGCGAGGCTCCCCGGCGGGCGCGCATGGCGCTGCCCGGCGTCGTCGCCGTCCCCTTCGAGGTGGCCGCCGGGTCGCGCCGGGAGCGCCACTTCAGCGCCCGGGACGACGAGCCGGGCCCGGCGGCGCCCTGGGGCGACGGGCTCTACCTGGGGACCTTCGTCCTGGTCTCCCTGGTCGACCACGGCGACGACGGCCTGTCCCTGGTCGCCCGCGGCGCGTTCCCCCGGCCCGCCGGCCGCCGCCTGCTCGGCCACCTCGAGGCCGTCCTGGCCGACGTGGTGGCGGCGCCCGACCGGCGCCTGGCGGAGCTGTCCCTGGGCGCCGTCCCCGTCCCCGCCGGGCCCGTGCCGCCCGGCGACCCCGACGTGGTGGACGTGCGCGGGCTGCGGGCCCGCCGGTCGCGGCTGGAGGCGGCGCTGTCCCGGTGCCCGGGGGTGTCCGAGGTGGCGCTCGCCGTGCGCCACGACGACGGGTCGGGGCCCCGCCTGGTCGCCTACGTGGTGCCGTCGGGCCCCGCCGCCCCGTCGCTCGCCGCCCTGCGCCGGGCGCAGTGGACCGAGCTGCCGGGATCGCTCTGGCCGGCGGCCGCCGTGGCCGTGGCCGCCCTGCCCC
>JBOGHR010000133.1:0-3605 GCA_050744905.1 Acidimicrobiales bacterium | reverse complement strand
GCCCACGGCCACCGTCCCCACACTGCCCACGACCAGGAGGAGCGCGATGACGGCCGACACGACGGGCACGGTCCGGCGGGGCACCGCCCCAGCTTCCCCGACGCCCGCCCCCTCTGCGGGCGCGGGGCGCGGGCGCCCGGTCGGGCGCATGCGCGTCGTGGTCGTGGGAGCGGGCCTGGGAGGGCTGTCGGCGGCCTGCCACCTGGCGGGGCGGGGCCACGAGGTGGTGGTGGTCGAGCGGGCCGAGGTGCCCGGCGGGCGGGCCGGGCTGGTGGAGGAGGGCGGCTACCGCTTCGACACCGGCCCGTCGGTCCTGACCATGACCGGGCTGCTGGCCGACGTCTTCGCCGCCGCCGGCGCCGACATGGCCGACCACCTCGCCCTGTCCCCGGTCGACCCCATGTACCGGGCCTGCTTCGCCGACGGCTCCGCCATCCGGGTGCGCCACGGGCGGGAGGCGATGACCGAGGAGATCCGCCGGGAGTGCGGCGCGCGCGACGCCCGGGAGTTCGGGCGGTTCTGCGACTGGCTGGGCCGGCTCTACCGCCTGGAGCTGCCCAACTTCATCGACCGGAGCTTCGACTCGCCCCTCGACCTGGCGTGGCCCCTGCGCCCCATCGTCGAGCTGGTGCGCATGGGCGGGTTCCGCAAGCTCAACTCGGTGGTGGAGTCCTACTTCTCCGACGAGCGCCTGGTGCGGCTGTTCTCCTTCCAGTCGATGTACGCCGGGCTGTCGCCCTTCGAGGCCCTCGCCGTCTACTGCGTCATCACCTACATGGACACCGTCGAGGGGGTGTACTTCCCGGCCGGCGGGATGCACGCCGTCCCCCGGGCGTTGGCGGCGGTGGCCGGGAAGGCGGGGGCGAGCTTCGCGTACGGCCGCACCGTGGAGCGGGTGGTGCGCCGGTCGGGCACCAGCGGCCCCGTCACCGGCGTGCGGCTCGACACCGGCGAGGTGGTCCCGGCCGACGCCGTGGTGCTCAACCCCGACCTGGCGGTGGCCTACCGCACGTTGCTGCCCGAGGTGCCCGTCCCCCGCACGCTGCGAAAGGGCCACTACTCGCCGTCGTGCGCGGTGTGGCTGGCCGGCGCCCGGGGAGCGTGGCCGGCCGACGCCGCCCACCACAACATCCACTTCGGAGCCGCCTGGAAGGGTGCCTTCCAGGCCCTGCTGAAGGACGGCACCCGCATGCCCGACCCCTCGATCCTGGTGTCCGGCCCCTCGTCGTCGGACCCGTCGCTGGCGCCCGAGGGCTGCTCGTCGCTGTACGTCCTCGAGCCCGTTCCCAACCTCGACGGCCGCATCGACTGGGCCCACGAGCGGGACCGGCTGAGGGAGGACCTGGCGGCCCGGGTGGCGGCCCTCGGCTACCCCACCGAGGTCGAGGCCGAGCGCTTCTACGACCCCACCGACTGGGAGCGCCGGGGGATGGAGCGGGGCACGCCGTTCGCCCTCAGCCACCGGTTCTTCCAGAGCGGCCCGTTCCGGCCCAACAACGTGTCCCGGAGGGTCCCCGGCCTCGTCTTCGTGGGGTCGGGGACGGTGCCCGGGGTGGGCGTGCCCATGGTCCTGCTGTCGGGGCGGCTGGCCGCCGACCGGGTAGAGGAGCAGGGCGGGCGGTGACCACGGGGGCGCCGCTCACCCTGGAGGCGTCGTACGAGCGGTGCCGCCGGCTCAACAAGCGGTACGGGACCACCTACTACCGCTCGACGTCGCTGCTGCCCCGCGTCAAGCGCCACCACGTGCACGCCCTCTACGGGCTGTGCCGGTACGCCGACGACATCGTGGACGACCTGGGGGCGGCGCCCGTGGCCCAGCGGGCCGCCGCCCTCGCCGCCTTCGGCGACCGCTTCTTCGCCGACCTGGCCGCCGGCCGCTCCGACCACCCCGTCCTCAAGGCGGTGGTCCACACCGTGCGGGCGTTCGACATCCACCCCGACTGCGTGCGCCGGTTCCTGCGGTCCATGACCATGGACCTGTCGGTGGACCGGTACGAGACCTTCGACGACCTGCTGGCGTACATGGACGGCTCGGCGGCGGTCATCGGCGAGATGATGCTGCCCATCCTCGAGCCTCGCTCGCCCGACGCCTGGGGCCACGCCCGCGACCTGGGCATCGCCTTCCAGCTCACCAACTTCTGGCGGGACGTCGGCGAGGACCTCGACCGGGGGCGGGTGTACGTCCCCCAGGAGGACGTGCGCCGCTTCGGCGCCGAGCGGGCGCTGGCCGAGCGCCGGGTCACCCCCGGGTGGGTGGAGCTCATGCGCTTCGAGATCGACCGCACCCGGCGGTACTACGAGTCGGGCGACGCCGGCATCCCGATGCTGCCGCCGGTGGCCGCCCGCGGCATCGCCGCCGCCCGTGCCCTGTACTCGGGCATCCTGGTGCGCATCGAGCGGGCCGGCTACGACGTGTTCTCGGCCCGGGCCCGGGTGCCGTCGTGGCGCAAGCTGGCGGTCGCCGCCCGGCTGGCCCGGCCCGGCGCCCGGGCCCGCTGATCCCGTGGCCGCTCAGGCCCGGGCCACGACCTTGCCCACCAGCTCCGTCGCCAGGGCGGCGGCGAAGGGCTCGCCGGCGTTGATGAACGAGAAGCTGAGCTCGGCCAGGCCCTTCCGCACGAACACCAGGTCGGCGAAGATGGGGACCTGCTGGTCGCCGGCGCTGACGGCGGTGCTCATGCGCACCGCCGAGGTGCCGTCGCCGAAGGGCCCGAAGGCGAGCCGCTCGGCCTTCGCCGGCGCGAACTCCGCGCCGGCCGACTCCCGGGCGATGGTCCGGTCGAGCTGCTCGGCGGCGCACTCGAGGAACCGGGGGCCGTCGATGGCCGCGAACTCCCGGTCCACGGTCGCCGCGTCGGGGGCCAGCTCGACGGCCGAGCTGGCCTGGGTGATGGCGTCGCCGACGGCGAAGCGGGGCGAGGTGGCCTCGGGGCGGTCGCCGGAGCGCTCGATGCCGAGGCAGCGCTCCATCTCGGCCTGGGCCTCGTCGTCGTCGTCCTCGGCCGGCTCCGAGGTCCAGCCGGCCGGGAAGTCGGACTGGCGCAGCACCATCTCCCCCAGCTCGGGAGCGGGGCCGGCGGCGGCGGTCCCCGCCCCGGTACCGGCCGTGGTCCCGGCGGGGCCCCCGGTCCCGTCGCCGGCCGTGGTCGTGGTCTCCCCGCCCTGGGCTGGCCCGGCCGCCGTGGTGGTCGCGTCCCCGGGGACGGTGTCGGAGGCCCCACCGCCGCCGTCGTCGCCGTTGCACCCCGCGGCCAGGAGGACCAGCACCACCGACGCCACTGCCAGGCGAGCTCGCATACCCGACGTTAGCGGGGGGAGTGGCCAAAGCCCCCTCCCCCCGGCCCCCTCCCGTCCATCGTGCCGCCGTGCCGCCGCCGCCCGGCACGCGCCGTGGCGACCCGGCGGTGACCGGCCCCCACCGCGCCGCCCGGCGAGCGGGGCCCGATGAGCGGGGCCCGCCTGGCGCTGGAGGCGCTGCGGTGGATGGTCGGGTTCTGGCTGCTGTGGTCGGTCCCCCGCTGCCGGCCGGCCGCCGGCGCGACCGCCGCCGGGGCCGTGGCCGTGGTGGTTCCCGCCCGCGACGAGCAGGCCACGCTGCCCCGCCT
>JBOGHR010000132.1:0-2236 GCA_050744905.1 Acidimicrobiales bacterium | reverse complement strand
GCGATGCCCTGCGCCGGGCCGGGGTGGCGACGGCGGTGGTGGGCAACGCCGACATCGCCCCGCCCGCCCTGCCCCGCCGGTCGGTGCTGCTGCGCCCGGCGGCGGCGGCGGTGATGGACAGCCGGGGATGGATCGGCTCGGGCGACGTGGGACGGGACCTGCTGGTCGAGGACCCCGCCGCCCCGTTCGGCATGCGGGCCGACCCCGAGGCGGTGGCGCGGGCGACGGCGGCGGCCGTCGACGCGGCCGGCGTGGTCGTCGTCGACCCCGGCGACATGGACCGGGCCGCCGAGTTCGCCGCCCTGTCCACGCCGGCTGCCGCCGCCATCGCCCGTCGCCAGGCGCTGGCCTCCACCGACCACCTCCTGGGCCGCGTGGCCGACCTGGTGCGCGACGACGCCCTCCTGCTCGTCGTCTCGGTGGCGCCGCCGGGGAGGGGCTGGAGCCTCACGCCCATGGTCGCCGCGGGCAGGGGCGTCCAGCGCGGGTACCTGCACTCGCCGTCGACCCGGCGCCTGGGCGTGGTCGCCCTCACCGACGTCGCGCCCACCGTGCTCGACGCCCTCGGCCTGCTCGTCCCCGAGGGCATGATCGGCCATCCGCTCCGCTTCGCGCCGGGCCCCGTCGACCTCGGCGCCCTGCGGGAGCCGGACCGGGACGAGGCCTTCCGGGAGTCGCTCTACTACCCCCTGGTGGCCGCGTTCATCGTCCTCCAGGCCATCGCCTACGCCGTCGCCGTCGTCGCCTTCGGCCGCCTGGGGGGTCGGGGCCGGACCCGCACCTTCCTGCGCTGGGGGGTGGTGGCGGTGAGCGCCTGGCCGCTGGCCACCTTCGTCCTGCGCGCCGTGCCCGACGTGGCCGTGCTGGGCGCCGGCGCCGTGGCGCTGCTGGTCGCGCTCGACGCCGCCGTGGTCGCCCTGGCCCTGTGGGCGGGCCGGCGCCGGCCCCTGGGGCCGCTGGCCTGGGTGTGCGGCGCCACCGTGGCGGTGCTCGTCGGCGACCTGGCCACCGGCGGGCACCTCCAGGCGTCCAGCCTGCTCGGGTACTCCTACAACACCGCCGCCCGCTTCACCGGCCTGGGCAACACCGCCTTCGGCGTCCTGGCGGCGACCGCCGTCCTGGCCGCCGCCCTCCACGTGCACCACGCCCCCCGGCGGGCGGAGGCCACGGTCACCGCCGGTGGGATCCTGGCCCTCGTCGCCCTGGCCGACGGGGCGCCGTCGCTCGGCTCCGACGTCGGGGGCATCCTCACCCTCGTCCCGGTGTTCGCCCTGACCCTGGTGGCGCTGTCGGGCCGGCGGGTGTCGCTGCGGGCGGTCGCCCTGGCCGGCGCCGCCGGGCTCGTCCTGCTGGCCGTCGCCACCGGCGTCGACCTGCTCCGCCCACCGGCCTCCCGCACCCACCTGGGCGAGCTGGTCGGGCGCGTGGCCGACGAGGGCATCGAGCCGCTGCGGACCACCGTGGCCCGCAAGGTGTCCGCCAACCTGCGCTCGTTCCGCTCGGTGTGGGCGTGGATGGTGCCCATCACCGGCGCCTACGTCCTGGCCGTGCTGGCCTGGGCGCGTGGCTGGGAGCGGCTGCTCCCCCCCCGGTCGGCGCTGCGGGCGGCGCTGGCCGGCGTGCTGGCCGCCGGGGTCGTCGGCTACGCCGTCAACGACTCCGGCGTGGTGGTCACCGCGCTGGTGGCGGTCTACGTGGGGCCCTTCCTCACCCTGCTGGCCCTGCATCGCGACCCCGCCCCACCCCTCGTGCTCGACCCCACCGCGCCGCCGGCGCGGCCGTCGTCGGTGGCGGCGCGGTCGGGCGGCATGGCCGCCGGCCGGTGAGCGTCGTCCTGGGCGCCCTGGCCGGCGCTCTCGTCGCCCGGCTGCTGTGGGCCCTCCTGCGGCCCACCTTCGCCCATCCCCGGCTGCTCCGGCGGAACTGGCGCAACTCCGACGTCCCGACGGCGGCCGGAGTGGTGGTGGCCCTGGCCGTGGTGGTGGTGGAGGCGGGCCGGGTGGTCGCGGGCGCCGCCGGCGTGGGGGCCGACACGACCGACGCCGCCCGGGCCGCGGTCGCCGTGGTCGTGGTCGGGATGGCGCTGGTCGGGCTGCTGGACGACCTGGCCGGCGGCGACGACGCCCGCGGCTTCCGGGGCCACCTGACCGCCCTCGCCGCCGGGCGGCTCACCACCGGGGGGGCCAAGCTCCTCGGCGGGCTGGCCGTGGCCGTGGTGGCCGTGGCCGTGGCGCCC
>JBOGHR010000131.1:0-3156 GCA_050744905.1 Acidimicrobiales bacterium | reverse complement strand
GGTGGGCGTCGCGGCGGCCGCCCGGGGCGGGGCGGCGCCCCCGTTGGGGCGCGCCTCGGTGCGGTAGTCGGCGAAGAACTCCCGCCAGCTCTCGCTCACCGACTCGGGGTCGTCGCGGTACTGCTCGTACATCTCGTCCACCAGCCAGTCGTTGGGACCGAACGAGCTGGTCGGACGCGTCTCGTCAGCCATGTGCCCTTCGATGCTACCGGCGGTCCCGCGCTCCCCCGACGACCCGCTCCCCCTCGACGAGTGGGGGCACCGGTCGCCCGGGCGGGACGGGCGGGACGGCTCCGCCCGCTACGGTCGGGGGCGTGCCTGCGCAGTTCATCTACACCATGTACCGCCTCAGCCGCTTCCACCCGCCGGACCGGGAGGTGCTCAAGGGCATCAGCATCTCGATGTTCCCGGGCGCCAAGATCGGGGTGATCGGCGCCAACGGATCGGGGAAGTCGTCCCTGCTGCGGATCATGGCCGGCGAGGACGACGGGTACACGGGCGAGGCCCGCCTCACGCCCGGCTTCACCGTGGGCCACCTGGCCCAGGAGCCGCAGCTGGACCCGGCCAAGGACGTGCTGGGCAACGTGTCCGACGGGGTGGCGCCCACCCGGGCCCTGCTCACCCGCTTCGACGAGGTGTGCGCCGCCATGGGCGAGCCCGACGCCGACTTCGACGCCCTCCTGGCCGAGCAGGCCGAGCTGCAGGACGCCATCGACGCGGCGGGGGCCTGGGACCTCGACCGCACGCTGGAGATCGCCATGGACGCCCTGCGGCTCCCGCCCGGCGGCGCCGACGTCACCACCCTGTCGGGGGGCGAGCGGCGCAGGGTCGCCCTGTGCCGCCTGCTGCTCTCCCACCCCGACCTGCTGCTGCTCGACGAGCCGACCAACCACCTCGACGCCGAGTCGGTGGCCTGGCTGGAGCGCTTCCTGCACGACTACTCGGGCACGGTGGTGGCCGTCACCCACGACCGCTACTTCCTCGACAACGTGGCCGGCTGGATCCTCGAGCTGGACCGGGGCTCCGGCATCCCCTGGGAGGGCAACTACTCGTCGTGGCTGGACCAGAAGCAGGCCCGCCTGGAGCGGGAGGAGAAGGCCGACTCGGCCCGCCGCCGCACCCTCCAGCGCGAGCTGGAGTGGGTGCGGATGTCTCCCCGGGCCCGCCAGGCCAAGGGCAAGGACAGGCTCAGCGCCTACGAGAGCCTCCTGGCCGACGCCCAGGCTTCGTCCGCCGACGCCCGCCCCGACCGCCTCGAGATCGCCATCCCCCCCGGGCCCCGCCTGGGCGACGTGGTGGTGGAGGCCGACGGGGTGGTCAAGGGCTACGGCGACCGGCTGCTCATCGACGGGCTCACCTTCAGCCTGCCGCCGGGCGGCATCGTGGGCGTGGTGGGCCCCAACGGCGCCGGCAAGACGACGCTGTTCCGGATGATCGCCGGCGACGAGGAGCCCGACGGGGGCGCCCTCACCGTCGGCGCGACCGTGGTGCTGGCCCACGTCGACCAGAACCGCGAGACGCTCGACCCGTCCCGCACGGTCTACGAGGAGGTGACGGGCGGCACCGACCGCCTGGTCGTCGGCGGGCGGGAGCTGCACGGGCGGGCGTGGGTCGCCGGGTTCGGGTTCAAGGGCTCCGACCAGCAGAAGAAGGTGGGCGAGCTGTCGGGCGGCGAGCGCAACCGGCTCCTGCTGGCCAAGGTGCTCACCGCCGGCGGCAACGTCCTCCTGCTCGACGAGCCCACCAACGATCTCGACGTGGACACCCTGCGCGCCCTGGAGGACGCCCTGCTGGCCTTCGCCGGCTGCGCGGTGGTGATCAGCCACGACCGCTGGTTCCTGGACCGGGTCGCCACCCACGTGCTGGCCTTCGAGGGCGACTCCGAGGTGCGCTGGTTCGAGGGGTCGTACACCGACTACGAGGCCGACCGCCGCAAGCGCCTCGGCGCCGACGCCGACCAGCCCCACCGGATCAGGTACAAGCCGCTCCAGCGGGCGTGACGCCCGGGCCGGGGGCCCGGCCGACCACGACCGGCCGGCGGCAGCCGACGGACGGCAAACGGCCAAAGGAACGCCGGGGGCAGGTGCACGGCGGACGCACCCACACCCCGGCGTTGGGTACCACCTTCACACCGAATCGGCCCGGAGTCAATCCCTCTGATGCCGCCAATTTGGTCATGGCCCCCCCGGCGCTCCCCTAGGCTCTGCCGCGGAGGACTCCGGAACGTCTCAAAACGGCCTTCCGGTCTGCCGATGAACAAGGCATGGCCAACTCGACAGTGACGAAGAGCCGGGCGGTCGACCGCCCCGTGGAACCCGGGAACTCGGCGATGTGCGCCCACTGCGGCGCCGCCGTCAAGTTCGTGGCGAGGGCCCAGCTGCGCCAGGTGATCGCCAACGTCTACGAGAACGGCGTCTGGGCCCGGGTGGAGCACTACCACGCCGACTGCTACAAGGCCGCCCACGAGCCCTACGGCGCCGCCAGCTAGCTAGTCCGTCGACCTCATTCGTTCGCTTCGCTCACTCCATTCGGTCGAGTTGGCGCTGCGAACGCGGCGAACGCTCGTGGCCAGGGCAGATCTGGCCGCCGGGGGCTCGCCGCACGGGGCCCCGCCCGTTAGCCTGGGGGGCGCTGTGCGCACCCGGGTCACCCGCACGTTCACCTTCGAGGCGGCCCACCACCTTCCCTGGCACGCCGGGCGCTGCAAGGGCCTCCACGGCCACGGCTACCGGCTGGAGGTGACGGTGGAGGGCCCGCTCGACGCCCACGGCGTGGTGGTGGACTTCGACGACGTGAAGGCGGTCGTGCAGCGCGAGGTGGTGGACCGCTACGACCACACCTGCCTCAACGACCTGCTCGACAACCCCACCGCCGAGCTGGTGGCCACCGACGCCTGGGAGCGCCTGGAGGCAGCCGGCCTGACCCCGGCCCGCCTGCGGCTGTGGGAGACGCCCACCTCCTCGGTCGAGATCCTGCCCGGGTGAGCGCCGCCGTCGTGGCCCTGTCCGGCGGGCTGGACTCGACGGTGTGCCTGGCGCTGGCGAGGGCCGACGGCCACCGGCCCCTGGCCCTGACCTTCGACTACGGCCAGCGCCACCGCGCCGAGCTGGCCCGCGCCGCGGCGGTGGCCGGCCACGCCGGCGCCGAGCACCTGGT
>JBOGHR010000130.1:0-1817 GCA_050744905.1 Acidimicrobiales bacterium | reverse complement strand
GCCGGGGCCCCCGGCGCCGGGCGCCTGCGGGCCCGTCAGCGGTCGTCCACCGCGTCGAGGGGCCCGTCGTCCTCGGTGGCGTCCTCAGTGGCCAGGCACCACGACGCGTGGTCGTCGTCCGGCTCGGCGCCGCACTCGGGGCACGGCTCGGGCGCCAGCTCGGTGGTGCGCAGCTTGAAGGCACGGGCCTCTTCGAACCGCCGGTGACGTCCCTTTTTCACGAGCAGCTCCCCCGATGTCCGCGAAGCCGTTGCCCGTCCATGCTAGCAAGCGGCCGCGTGGAGGCCGGACCGGCCCGGTAGGGTGCCGCCATGGCCGACGACTTCGACGTCCAGGCGATGATCGAGCGGTTCCGGGAGCGGGCCAAGGCCGTGCGCAGCCGCGGGATCCCCCCGGTGGAGGGGCCGGAGCGGCGCCGGTTCATCGAGCAGGCCAAGGTCGACTACCTCGACTACGCCATGCTGGGCGACGCCCAGGCGACGCTGGAGGACGGCGTCCTCACCCTCCGCGTCGACCTCCGCCCCAAGGACGACCCGCCCCGCCCGTCCTGACCCGCCCCCCGGCGAGCGGTGCGCCCGCCGGAGTGGCGCCGGGGCCGGGCGCGCCTACCCCGGCCGGTCCCGCTCCGCCACCCGGGGAGCGAGGACCAGGTGGCCGTCCTCGAAGGCCAGGGCCGCTTCCCCCTCCACCAGGCGCCGCACCGGCTCGCCCACCAGGGACTGGCGCCACCCGGCGGAGAGGCGAGCGCCCGCATCGCCCCTCAGGAACGCCTGCACGTCGGCCCGGGTGGCGAGCAGGGCGGGGTCGACCTCCAGGTCGGCGGCCAGCTGGGTGACCCACGCCGACACCAGGGCCACGGCCGGGCGCAGCGAGCGGTCCAGGTCGTCGCTCGGGGGGCGGCGGACGGCCGACGGGTCGAGGGCCTTGCCCCGGTGCACGGCGGCCAGGATCTCCTCGCCCACCGCCCCTTTGGCGTGGCGGCCGTCGAGGCCGCGCACGGCCGCCAGCTCGGCCAGCGTGGACGGCGGCCGGTGGGCCATGGCGGCCAGGGCCAGGTCGGGCAGCACGAACCGGGGCGGGATGTCGAGCGCCATGGCCCGCCGCTCCCGCCACGCCGCCAGCTCCTGGGCGACGCCCATCGACCGGCCCCGCAGCGACCGGGCGTCGCGCTGCTTCCACCACGCCCGCTCGGGGTCGGCCGGGCCGCGGGTCTGGGTGCGGGCCAGCTCGCACTCCTCCTCGGCCCACGCCAGCCGGCCCCGGGCGGCCAGGCGGCCGGTGATCTCGCCCCGCAGGTCGAGCAGGTGCTCGACGTCGGCCGCCGCGTAGGCCTTCTGCTCGTCGCCCAGGGGGCGACGGGTCCAGTCGGCCAGCCGGTCCCCCTTCCGGAGGCGCACGCCCAGCACCCGCTCGACCAGCGACTGGAGCGACGGCGACGACATCCCCAGGAACCCGGCCGCCAGCTGGGTGTCGAACAGGCGGCTGGGCAGGGTGCCGCACGACGCCCGGAGGATCTCCAGGTCCTGGTCGGCGGCGTGGAGGACGGCGAGGCCGGGCCCGTCGAGCACGGCGGCCAGCGGCGCCACGTCCACGGCCAGCGGGTCGATCAGCGCCGATCCCCCCGGCCAGGCCACCTGCACCAGGTCGAGGTGCGGGTAGTAGGTGCGCTCCCGGTGGAACTCGGTGTCCACCGCGTAGGCCTCGGCGCCCGCCACTTCGGCGACCACCTCGGCCAGGGCCCCGGGCTCGTCGACCCAGCGCGGCTCCAGCGTTCAGCCCTTCACGAACGGGGCGTCGTCGCCGGCCGTCGCCCGGCC
>JBOGHR010000129.1:0-4280 GCA_050744905.1 Acidimicrobiales bacterium | reverse complement strand
GACCACGAACCCGGGGAGGACGGGGAACCCCCGCTGCACCGCCTCCGCCAGCACGGCCGCCTTGCGCCCGACCAGGTCGGGGTCGGTGGCGCGGGGGTCGTCCAGGCGCAGGAGGCCGGGCAGCGGCCCGCCGGTGGGAGCCGGGACCGCGGCCAGCCATCCGGCCCGCCGCCTCGGGTCTCGCGAGAGGACCTGCACCGCCTACCCCCGCCCCCGCCCCACGGTCGCCTCGCTGCGCACCCCCCGCTCCCTTCACACCCGTCGTCACTCGGAACGTAGAACCGATGGTGGTCGACTTCAACGTAAACGGCGAGTGAATTAGTCCCGATCCCGCCGTGCTGATTCCGACGATCGGCTCACCATGGGTGGCTCCGGGCCCGGCCGGCGGTGCCGAAAGCCGCCCGCGTCAGATGATCCAGCGGTGCTCGGCGTACCAGGCGGCCAGTTCGGACACGGCGGCGCGCAGGTCCGTCTGGCGGGGGACGAAGCCGGTGCCGGCCAGGGCGCCGAGGTCGAGGCGGTTGTTGCGGTTGGCCTTGCGCATGAACCGGAACCGCTCCGGGGTGAACAGGATGTCGTCGGTCATCCCCTTGTCCAGCATGGCGCGGCGCGCCCGGGCCCGTTCCTCGGTGGTGGGGCCGCAGTCGGGGTCGTCGCTGGTGGCGAAGCCGACGCCGAGCTCGTCGGCCAGCATGCCCGCCACCTCGTGGCTGGTCGGGTAGGTCGGCATGGCCACGTTGAACGCCCGGCCCCGGGCCGGCACGTGGAGGGCCAGGTGGATGGTGGCGGCCACCAGGTCGTCCAGGTGCAGGAGGCGCTGCTCGATCGGCGTCGAGTGGACGAGCACGGTGTCGATCATGGCGAACCGCTCGATGGCGACGTCCAGGATGGCGCTGGCCAGCAGCTTGGTGGCCCCCGGGCCGTGGACGGACACGGGGCGCAGCACGACCACCGGCCGGCCCGCCCCGGCGGCCCGCCACACCACCTGCTCCGCCATCCACTTGGCCTTGCCGTAGCCCCGGCTGGGGCGCGGCTGCACCGTCTCGGGCACGGGCGACGGGAGCTGGTCGTCCTCGCCGTACACCGAGGTGGAGCTCATGTGGACGAACACCTCGAAGCCGTGCGCGGCGGCGGCCGCCATCAGCCGGTCGGTGGCCACCGCGTTGTCCCGCTCCATCTCCTCCTGCGACGAGCGCGAGCTGGACGCCCCCGCCAGGTGGAAGACGTGGCTCACCCCCTCGACCACGGGACCGAGCGGGCACGCCTCGTCGGCCAGGTCGGCCTGCACGTACCCGACCTCGGCCGGCAGGTGGTCGGGACGGGGCGAGCGGCCGCAGCTGCGGACCCGCCAGCCCCGCTCGACGAGGGCAGGGACGAGGGCGGAGGCGATGAAGCCGCGTCCGCCGGTGACCAGGGCCGTAGGTGCCATCGCGGGCGTAGCATAGGGAGCGTGAAGGCATCCGACATGTGCGATGTGTGCGGCAGGGAGGTCCCGCCCGGTACCGGCCGGCGCGACGAGGTGGGCGTCTCGGGAGCCATGTGCCCGGCGCCCATGGCGTTCCACGACCAGTGCTGGGAGCGGGCCTCGCAGATGTGGCAGCCCGAGACGGACTCGTACTGCGAGGTCGACCCGCTGTTCCCCGAGACCGCCCAGTGGGTCGCGCTCCAGCAACAGCAGGAAACGCAGCAGCGGGAACCCCGGCGCTGACCGCACCCGACCACCGTCCCCGAACCGATCCCCTCGCCGGCTGGCGGTACTGGCAGCTCCAGCCGTCCACCGGCCTCCTGCACTCGGTCACCCACCGGGCGGTGGCGTGGCGACCGGGAACCATGCAGCGCGCCGTCTGCCTGGTCGGCGGCCACGAGGCCCCGGCGCCGGGTTGCGCCTGCGGGATCCACGCCGCCGCCTCGCTGGAGCGGCTCCGCGACGAGAGCCTGTGCCTGCGCCCGACGGAGCCCCTCGTCGTGGGCGAGGTATCCCTGTGGGGAGCGGTCGTCGTCGACGACCACGGCCTGCGGGCCCAGTACGCCGTCCCCCGCCGGCTCTCGCTCGTCGTCGCCGGCTCCGACGACGAGGCGGCGGTGGCGGCGGCGCTCGCCCAGCTGGGGGCCTACCGCGTCCCGGTGGGCGCCGTGGGGCCCCAGGAGGCGGTGGGCGACGTGGCCGCCGCCATCCTCGCCCACCAGGCGATGTCCCGCTGAGGCCGGCCGAGGCGACGATGAACGAGCCGGCGCTGCGGGTCTTCGGCCGCCGGGGCGATCCCGAGGGCATCGCCCTCATCGTGGCGCGCGAGGTCCCGGGCGGCGCGGTCGAGCGCCACCGGCGGACGTGGCGGGTGAGCGCCGGCACCAGGAAGGGCCCGTTCCGCTCGGGCCGGCCGGCCATGCTGGTGGAGGTCGACCCCACCTGCTTCGACGGCGGGGAGGGCGAGCACGCTCGCCAGGAGATGGGGCGGGCCCTCGCCGCCTCCATGCGCGGTCCGGGGTTGGAGCGGGCCCTGGGCATGATCCCCGGCCTGCGCCTCTCGGTGTCGTTCGTGCCCGAGGCCGAGGGGCCCATCCCGGTCACCCACCCGATGTACGCCGTGGCCCTGGACGTGGCCACCCGCACCGACGGCTTCGTGCTCGACGAGCACAACGGCCGGCTCCTGTCGTCCACCGGCGAGGTGTGGGGGTCGCGGGAGATGGCGGGAAACGGCTCGGCGCCGGCCGACCCGTCGATCGCCCGCATCGGCGCCCGCCTGGTCGCCCTGGTGGCGGTGGCGGCGCGGGCCCTGACCGAGTACGACGGGCGGGACGTGGCCGAGGCCCGCGACGGCATACTCGCCTGGGCGGACGGGGCGGGGGGCGCCGGCGAGCTGGAGGAGTTCGAGGCGGCCATGCTCGAGCGCCCGGCGGGCGGGCTCGACGAGGCGGCGCTGGCGTACGGCTCGTGGCAGATCGAGGGGGCGGTCGTGCTGGCCTGGGCGCTGGGCCTGGTCCCCGCCGTCCCGCCCCACGACCAGGCCGTCGACCCCGCCCTGGTGAGCGCCGCGGCCCGCTTCCCCGACGCGGCGGCGACCGAGGCGGTGCTGCGGTCCTCCACCCGCCGCCACCCGGCCCTCGTCGATGCCGAGGCGGGGCGCCAGTTCGCCATCTACTGGCGGCTGCGGGAGTTCGCCGACAAGGGGGAGGCGCTGGACCTCGAGGCCTTCGCCCGCGGCGGCCGGCAGGGACCGCTGCGCTTCGACCGGGTCCCGCTGCTCGGCGGCGACCTGGCGGTGGGCGGCCGCCCGATCGCCGACTCCGACCCCGACGCCGTCGAGGTGTCCCTGGGGGTCGTGGGCGAGCGGGTGCGGGCCCTGAGCTGGCTGCGCCGGGGCGGCCGCTACTCCACCGTCGAGCTGGTCCCCTAGCTAGGCGGCCGGCGGCGGCCGGGGCTCACATCGTCGAGTTGGCCAGGGCCAGGTGGTGGGCCGACCAGCGGCGCAGGTGGGCCAGGCGGGCGGGGTCGAGCACCTCGCACGCCCACCCCCAGTGGATCGAGACCCAGTCGCCGACGCTCACCTCGTCGGTGAAGCCCTGGCCCGACAGGGACCGCAGCACCCGCTCGGCGCCGGCGGCGCCGAGCTCGAGCTTGCCGTCCCGCTCGACCAGGGGCCGGCGGTCGACCACCAGGGCGGCCGGCTCGACGCTGCGCACCTGTCCCCAGCTGATCCGGCAGCTCTCCATGGCGGCCATCGAGATCTCCCTGGCCTCCAGCCGGCGGTACACGTCGAGGACGTGGAACAGGTGGTAGGGCCGGGCCCCCTCGGGCGGCTTGCGCAGCACCTCGTCGCGCAGACGGCCGGTGAGCTGGCGGCCGAAGCGCTCCTCCAGCGTGCGGCTGAGTGCGCTCGCCTCCACCGTGTCGAGCAGCTCGTTGCCGACCCAGTAGGCGTCCACCACCCTCCGGTCGAACGGGTCGCCGATCCCGTTGGCGGCGGCGATGGTGCGCAGGTAGGGCACGGCGCCGGTGAACTTGGCCAGCAGCGGGGCGAGGCGGGGGTCGGCGCGGCCGGCGGCGGCGTGCTCGAACAGCAGGTCGGCCTGGTTGCCGCCGCAGTAGCCGAGGTGGTTGGGCATGAAGCCGTAGCGGATGAACGCCAGCAGCCCGGAGGAGGCGTCGACGGCGGTGCCCATCGACGCCAGCCTACGGCCCGTCGTCCCACCCGAGGGACCAGCCGCCCTCCCCGCTCGGACGGGCGACGGCCGGCGCCGCCTCCGGCGCCGCCCACCCGGCGGGCTGGCGCACCCAGCGC
>JBOGHR010000128.1:0-5607 GCA_050744905.1 Acidimicrobiales bacterium | reverse complement strand
GCCGTGTCGTGCGCCGTCCCCGAGCCGGCGCCGGCGCCCGTCCCCGAGCCGGCGCCGCGCCCCGAGCCGGTCGAGGTCGTCGTCACCGGCGCCCGGGTCGTGCTGGCCCACCTCGACGGGGTGCTGGTGCCCTCCTACCTGTTCGAGCTGGCCGGCGGGGGGACGTCGCCCCCGGTGCCCGCCGTCACCGACGAGTGGCTCGACCGCCAGGGCCTCGCCCGCCCCGAGGGGGGCTGACCGCCGGGGGCTTTCGGGTTGGCGACGGGCCGTCCACTACCCTGGCCCCCGCATGTTCGACAGCCTCTCCGACCGCTTCGAGGGCATCTTCTCGCGCCTGCGGGGCAAGGGTCGCCTGGGCGAGGCCGAGGTCGACGAGGTCCTCCGCGAGATCCGCCTCGCCCTGCTGGAGGCCGACGTCAACTTCCTCGTGGTCAAGGGCCTGGTCGCCCGCATACGCGGGCGGTGCGTCGGCCTGGACCTGTCGACGAGCCTCACCCCGGCCCAGCAGGTCATCAAGATCGTCCACGAGGAGCTCATCGCCACCCTGGGCGGCGAGGCGCTCAAGATCACCTACGCCTCCCGGCCGCCCACGGTGGTGCTCCTGGCCGGCCTCCAGGGCTCGGGCAAGACGACGGCGGCGGGCAAGCTGGCCCGCTGGTTCAAGCAGCAGGGGCGCAACCCCCTCCTGGTCGGCGCCGACCTCCAGCGCCCGGCGGCCGTCGACCAGCTCCGGGTGCTGGCCGGCCAGGCCGGCGTGCCCGTGTTCAGCGAGCCCACCGACCCGGTGGCGGTCGCCACCAGGGGCCTGGAGGAGGCCCGCCGCATCGGGCGCGACGTGCTCGTCGTCGACACCGCCGGGCGCCTCAGCATCGACGCCGAGCTGATGGAGGAGGTCCGCTCCATCAGCGAGCGGGTCGCGCCCCACTACACCTTCCTGGTGATCGACGCCATGACCGGCCAGGACGCGGTCAACACGGCGGAGGCCTTCCACGCCGCCCTCCGGCTCGACGGCGTGATCCTCACCAAGCTGGACGGCGACGCCCGGGGCGGCGCCGCCCTGTCGGTGAAGGAGGTGGTGGGCAAGCCCATCGCCTTCGCCTCGGTGGGCGAGCGGCTGGCCGACTTCGAGACCTTCCACCCCGACCGGATGGCGGGTCGGATCCTGGGCATGGGCGACGTCCTCACCCTCATCGAGAAGGCCGAGGAGTCCTTCGAGAAGGAGGAGGCCGAGAAGGCGGCGAGCGCCCTCATGGAGGGCCGCTTCACCTTCGAGAACTTCCTCGACGCCATGCAGCAGATGAAGAAGATGGGTCCCCTCCAGGGCATCATCGGGATGCTCCCGGGCGTCCCCAAGGAGCTCAAGCAGGCGAACATCGACGACAAGGAGCTGGACCGGGTCGAGGCCATCATCCGGTCCATGACGCCGGCCGAGCGCCTCGACCCGTCCATCATCAACGGCTCCCGCCGGCTGCGCATCGCCAACGGCAGCGGGTCCACCACCGCCCAGGTGAACCTCCTGCTCAAGCAGTTCGACGAGATGCAGCGCCAGATGGCCTCGATGGGCCTCGGGCGGGCGCTCGCCAAGTCCAAGGGCCGCAAGGGGAAGAAGGCCAAGAAGGGCGGCCGCGTCACCCCTCCCAAGCAGCCCTCCATGCCGAACCTGAACTGACGAAGGAAGAGGAACGCACCGTGGCCGTCAAGCTCCGCCTGATGCGGATGGGCAAGAAGAAGCAGCCGACCTACCGGGTGGTGGCGGCGGACAGCCGCTCGCCCCGCAACGGGCGGTTCATCGAGATCCTGGGCACCTACGAGCCCCGAGCGGAGCCGTCGGTGGTGAAGATCGACGCCGACAAGGCGGTGGGCTGGCTGCGCAAGGGCGCCCAGCCCACCGAGACGGTGCGCAAGCTGCTGGTCGTCTCCGGAGCGTGGGAGCAGTTCCGGCCGGGGTCGCCGGCATGACCGACCTGCCCGTCACCGACGAGGACGTGGAGGGCCCCGGCGAGGCGGACGACGACGCCGGCAACCGGGTGGTGGGCGCCCTCCCCCGCACCGTGGTGGAGTACATCGCCCGCCAGATCGTCGACGACCCCGACGCGGTGGTGGTCGAGGCCGAGGAGCGGGGCGGCCGGGTGGACCTGCGCCTGCACGTCGCCCCCGACGACATGGGCAAGATCATCGGGAAGCGGGGCCGGGTGGCCCAGGCCATCCGCACGGTGGTGCGGGCGGCGGGCGCCCGCGAGGGCGTGGAGGCCAGCGTCGACATCGTCGACTGACGACGGGCCGGCCGATCGGCGCCTGGACGTCGGCCGGGTGGTCAAGCCCCACGGCCTGCGGGGCGAGGTGGTCGTGGAGCTGTTCACCAACCGCACCGAGCGGCTGGCGCCCGGCACCGTGCTGGCCGGGCCGGCCGGGCCCCTGGAGGTGCTGCGGGCCTCGCCCCACCACCGCCGCTGGATCGTCGCCTTCGCCGGCGTGGGCGACCACGGGGGGGCCGAGGCGCTGCGCGGAGCCGTGCTGACCGCCGAGCCCCTGGACGACCCCGACGCCCTGTGGGTCCACGAGCTGGTGGGCTCGGAGGTGGTCGACGCCGCCGGCGCCGCCCACGGCCGGGTGGTGGCGGTCGAGGCCAACCCGGCCAGCGACCTGCTGGTCCTGGAGGGCGGCGCCCTCGTCCCCCTCCGCTTCGTGGTGGAGCGGGCCCCGGGCCGCGTGGTGGTCGACCCGCCCGCCGGCCTGCTCGACGGCTGACCGGCCCGTGCGGATCGACGTCTTCACCATCTTCCCGGCCCTGGTAAACGGCTACCTGTCGGCCAGCCTCATCGGCCGGGCCCGGGGCGCCGGCGTGCTCGACGTGCGGGTCCACGACCTGCGCTCGGCGGCGACCGACCCCCACCGCAGCGTCGACGACGCCCCCTTCGGAGGTGGCGCGGGCATGGTGCTGGCGCCCGAGCCGGTGTTCGGGGCGGTGGAGGCGGTGGAGCCGCCCCGGCCCCTCTACCTGCTGGCGCCGCCGGGCCGGCGCTTCGACCAGGCCATGGCGGGCGAGCTGGCGGCGGGCGAGGGGTTCTCGCTGCTCTGCGGGCGGTACGAGGGCGTCGACCAGCGGGTGGTGGACCACCTGGTGGACAGCGAGCTGTCCATCGGCGACTACGTGCTCGCCGGAGGGGAGGCGGCCGCCCTCGTCGTCGTGGAGGCGGTGGGCCGGCTGGTGCCGGGGGTGATGGGAAACCAGGCGTCGGCGGCGTCGGAGAGCTTCAGCGACGGGTTGCTGGAGGAGGCGCACTACACCCGGCCCGCCGACTTCCGGGGCTGGGCCGTCCCCGAGGTGCTGCGGTCGGGGGACCACGCCCGGGTGGCCCGCTGGCGGCGGGCGTCCTCGCTGGCCCGCACCCTGGCCGCCCGGCCCGACCTGGTCGAGCGGCGGGGCGGGCTGGCTCCCGACGAGGTGCGCCTGCTGCGCGAGCACGGGTATCCTGTCCCGTCCCCCCGCGACGCCTCCCCGTCCCCGGCGACGGAGCGAGCGCCGAGCCCGGCCGGGGCACCCGACGAGGAGCGTGACCCGCCATGAACCCCACCGATCTGGTCGACCGCAGCAGGCTGCGGGACGACGTCCCCGCGTTCAAGCCGGGCGACAACGTCAAGGTCCACGTCCGGGTGGTGGAGGGCAACCGGGAGCGGGTCCAGGTCTTCCAGGGCGACGTCATCGCCCGCAGGGGGGACGGGCTGCGGGAGACGTTCACCGTCCGCAAGACCAGCTTCGGCGTCGGCGTCGAGCGCACCTTCCCCGTGCACTCGCCCGTGCTGGCCAAGATCGAGGTCACCCGCGTCGGCGACGTCCGCCGGGCCAAGCTGTACTACCTGCGGGAGCGGTCGGGGAAGGCGGCCAAGATCAAGGAGAAGCGGACCGCCCGTTGAGCCCCACCGTGGCGGCGGCCGGCCCACGGCGGTCGGGGCTCGCCCGAACGGCACGGGAGATCCCCATCCTGCTGGTGAGCGCCGCCCTGCTCGCCTTCCTGCTCAAGACCTTCGTCGCCCAGGCCTTCTACATCCCGTCGGGCTCGATGCTGCCCCAGCTCGACGTCAACGACCGGGTGGTGGTGTCGAAGCTGTCGTACCGGCTCCACTCGCCCAACCGGGGCGACATCGTGGTGTTCGACTGCCCGGCCGAGGCGTGCACCCACCCGTCGGGGGAGGGCGACGGCGGCGGCATCGGCGGGATCCTGCGCACGGTGGCCGAGGGCGTCGGCATCGTCCAGCCGTCGGCCGAGGAGTTCATCAAGCGGGTGGTCGCCCTCCCGGGCGAGACGGTGGAGGGACGCGACGGCGCCGTGCACGTCGACGGCCGCCCCCTGCACGAGCCCTACCTGGCCCCGGGCACGGTGACGTCGGACTTCGCTCCCGTCGAGGTCCCTCCCGGCCACCTCTGGGTGATGGGCGACAACCGCCGGAACTCCTCGGACAGCCGGGTGTTCGGCCCCATCGCCCGCGCCTCGGTCGTCGGCCGCACCATCGTGCGGATCTGGCCGCCGGGCAGCGCCAGCTTCCTGTGACCGGCTCGGCGGGTTCCGGCCGCCGGGGCGGGACCCGGCTCCGCTGGGGGCGGCCGGGCCGTACGATGACGGCATGCGGCCCAGGTTGGTGACGGCTCGATGAGCGCCGAGGACCTCGAGCGGTACGAGACCGAGATCGAGCTGCAGCTGTACCAGGAGTACCGCGCCGTGCTGCCCATGTTCCGCTACGTGGTGGAGACCGAGCGGCGCTTCTACCTGGCCAACGACGTCAAGATGGAGGCGCGCGGCGACGGGGGGCGCACCTACCTGGAGATCGACCTGCGCGACGCCTGGGTGTGGGACATGTACCGCCCCGCCAGGTTCGTCTCGTCGGTCCGGGTGGTGACGTTCAAGGACGTGAACGTGGAGGAGCTCCCCGAGAAGGAGATGTAGGTGACCGCCACCGACCACCGCCGGGCGCTGGGCGCCGGCGGCGAGGAGGCGGTGGCCGCCTGGTACGAGGCCCGCGGCTACGAGGTCGTGGCCCGCAACTGGCGCTGCCGGGAGGGCGAGCTGGACCTGATCGTGCGCCGCGGCCGCAGCTTCGTGTTCTGCGAGGTCAAGACCCGCACGACCGACGCCTTCGGGGCGCCGGTCGAGGCCGTCACCCGGGCCAAGCAGGACCGGATGCGCCGCCTGGCCGCCCGCTGGATCGACGAGGCGCCCATCCGGCCCCGGGAGATCCGCTTCGACGTGGCCTCGGTGCTGGGCGGCCGGATCGACGTCCTGGAAGGCGCCTTCTGACCCGCGCCGCGCCGTGAGCGGGCGGGCGCCGGGGGCTCACCGGCCGGGGCGGCGGCGCTCCCGGTGGTCCCAGCACGGCCCGTGCCAGTGGCGCCGGAGGTCGGGCGCCTCGACCGGCACGACGACCACGTGGCCCCGGCCGGCCGGGATCTGCTGGTTGCACCCCGGGCACAGGTAGGTCTTGGCCGCCTGGTAGGGCTGGACCCGGCGCACCTCGACGTTCCCGCCCGGGCTCACGAGCGTTCGCCGCGTTCGCAGCGGCAAGGTCCAACTCGACCGAGTGGAGTGAGCGAAGCGAACGAACGAGGTCGAA
>JBOGHR010000127.1:0-1512 GCA_050744905.1 Acidimicrobiales bacterium | reverse complement strand
GGTCGACGCGCTGGCCGGCGCCCTCGGCCCCGTACGCTGAGGGGCGTGGCCTTCCCCGAACGCCGCCTGCGCCGCCTGCGCCGCACGGCCGCGCTGCGCCGGATGGTGGCCGAGACCAGCCTGGGCGTCGACGACCTGGTGGCCCCGCTGTTCGTCCGGGAGGGCGCCACCGAGCCGGTGCCCGTCGCCTCGCTGCCCGGCGTCGTCCAGCACACCCGCGAGTCGCTGGTGAAGGAGGTGCAGGAGCTGGCCGAGCTGGGCGTGCCCGCCGTGGTGCTCTTCGGCGTCCCCGCCGCCAAGGACCCCGAGGGCAGCGGCGCCTGGGACCCCGACGGCGTGGTCCAGGTGGCCCTGCGCGACCTGCGCCACGAGGTGGGCGACCGGGTGGTGCTGGTCACCGACCTGTGCCTGGACGAGTACACCGACCACGGCCACTGCGGCGTGCTCGACGGCGCCGGCCAGCCCGACAACGACGCCACCCTGGAGCGCTACGCCCGGGTGGCCGTGTCCCAGGCCGAGGCGGGGGCCGACGTGGTCGCGCCCAGCGGGATGATGGACGGCCAGGTGGCCGCCGTCCGGGCCGCCCTCGACGGCGCGGGCCACCCCACCACCGCCATCCTCGCCTACGCCGCCAAGTACGCCTCGGCCCTGTACGGGCCGTTCCGCCAGGCGGTGGACGTGGCCATCACCGCCGGCGAGGGCGACCGCCGCGGCTACCAGCAGGACCCCCGCAACGCCCGCGAGGCGCTGGCCGAGGTGGCGGCCGACGTGGCCGAGGGCGCCGACATGGTGATGGTGAAGCCGGCCCTGGCCTACCTCGACGTGATCGCCGCCGTGCGGGCGGCGGTGGACGTCCCCGTCGCCGCCTACTCGGTGAGCGGCGAGTACGCCATGCTCAAGGCCGCCGCCGAGCGGGGCTGGGTGGACGGCCCCGCCGTCGCCCTGGAGACCACCCTGGCCATCAAGCGGGCGGGGGCCGACGTGATCCTCACCTACCTGGCCCGGGAGCTGGCCGAGGCCCTGCATGGCTGAGGGCAACGAGGCGCTCTACAAGCGGGCGTGCGAGGTCATCCCCGGCGGGGTGAGCTCGCCGGTGCGGTCGTTCCGGTCGGTGGGCGGCACCCCCTACTTCGTGGCCCGGGCCGAGGGCGCCCACGTGTGGGACGTGGAGGGCCGCCGCTACCTCGACTACGTCCAGTCCTACGGGGCGTCCATCCTGGGCCACGCCCACCCGGCGGTGGTGGAGGCGGTGCGCCGGGCCGCCGGCGACGGGACGAGCTACGGCGCGCCGACCGAGCGGGAGGTGCTGCTGGCCGAGGCCATCCGGTCCCGGGTGCCGGGGTGCGACCTGGTGCGGCTGGTGAGCAGCGGGACCGAGGCGGCCATGACCGCCGTGCGGGTGGCCCGGGGCTTCACCGGCCGGGACCGGGTGGTGGCCTTCGCCGGGTGCTACCACGGCCACGGCGACGCCCTGCTGGCGTCGGGGGGCAGCGGCGTGGCCACCCTGGGCCT
>JBOGHR010000126.1:0-3063 GCA_050744905.1 Acidimicrobiales bacterium | reverse complement strand
GGCCGGCACCGTGCCCGAGCTCAGCGCCGTGCGGTTCTGACGCCGCGCTCCACTCCCGCTACGGCGCGGGGACGGGCACCTCCGGGGCCCGCAGCAGGCGGGCCAGCTCGGCGGCGCCCAGCGGGGGCGAGAACCAGAACCCCTGGGCGGTGCGGCAGCCCAGGGCACGGAGGTGGTCGAGCTGGTCGGCCGTCTCCACGCCGGCGGCGGAGACGTGGATGCCGAGGTCGGCGGCCAGGGCCACCAGGGAGCAGACGACGGCGCGGTCGGGGCCGCCGCCGGCCACGCCGGCCACCAGCGAGCGGTCGACCTTGACCTCGTGCAGCGGCAGCCGGGTCAGCTCCCGCAGCGCCGAGCGGCCCCGGCCGAAGTCGTCGACGGCCAGGTGGACCCCCAGCCGGGCGAGGTCGGCGGCGGCGCCGGCCAGGGCGCCGCCCCGGCCCAGCACCACCTCCTCGCTCGTCTCCAGGGTGAGCCGGCCGGGCGCCAGCCCGGTGCGGGCGAGCAGGTCGCCGACGTGGGCGGGGAAGCCGGGCCCCACCAGCTGGTCGGCGGCCACGTTGACCGAGACCTCGAGGGGGGGCAGGCCCTGGCCGTCCCAGTCCCGCAGCTGCCGGCACGCCTCCTCCAGCACCCAGGTCCCGAGCACCACGGACATGCCGGCCCGGGCGGCGATGGGGACGAACTCCGACGGCCCCACCGCGCCCCTGGTGGCGTGGCGCCACCGGGCCAGCGCCTCCACGCCGGTGATGCGCCCGGACCCCACATCGACCCTGGGCTGGTAGTCGAGGGACAGCTCGCCCCGGTCCAGGGCCCCCCGCAGCTCGGCCTCCAACTCCAGGCGGTAGACGGCGACGGCGTTCATCTCCGCCCGGAACACCTCCCACTGCCCGTCGCCCCGCTCCTTGGCCCGGTACATGGCCTGGTCGGCCTCCCGGAGGGGATCGACCCCCTCGGGGAACGGGGCCCGGGCGAACGACGCCCCGATGCTGGCGGAGACGTTCACCTGGTGGCCGCTGAGCGAGAAGGGGTCGGCCAGGGCGTGCAGCAGGCGCTCGGCCACGTCGATCCCGTCGGCGTCGGACCGCAGCTTCTCCAGCAGCACCGTGAACTCGTCGCCGCCGAAGCGGGCCAGGGTGTCGCCCGGGCGCAGGCAGCCCTGGAGTCGCTGGGAGACAGCGGCCAGCAGCTCGTCGCCCCGCTCGTGGCCCAGCTCGTCGTTGACCGCCTTGAACCCGTCGAGGTCGAGGAAGAGCACGCCGACGGGCTCGCCCTCGCGCCTGGCGCGCGCCAGCGCCTGGTCCAGCCGGTCGAGGAACAGGGCCCGGTTGGGCAGGCCGGTCAGCGCGTCGTGGAACGCCTGGTGGGCCAGCTTGGCCTCGAAGTCCCGCCGCTCGGCGTAGAGGCGGGCGTTCTCGAAGGCGGCGCCGGCGTGGGCGGCGAGCAGGTCGAGGCACTCGACCTCGTGGGGGTACGGCGCCGGCCGCGACGTGCTGCCGGCCACCAGGGCGGCGACCAGCCCGCCGCCCGACCACACCGGGCATGCCACCAGGTGGCGGTAGCCGGCCTCGAGCGCCGGTCGGACGCTGAGCGGCCAGCCCGAGTGGTCGTCGAGCACCACCGTCGCCCCCCGGGCATGGACCAGCCCGGCGGCGCCCGCCTCGATGGGCCGCAGGGGGGCGGGTTCGGCCTCGACGCCCCGGTGGTGGGCGACCCTCCAGGTCCCGGCGTCGTCGTCGAAGAGGCACAGCTCGGCGCCGTCGAAGCCCAGCCCGACGGCCGCCTCCACCACCGTGTCGAGGACCCGGGGCGGGTCCAGCGTGCTCATGGTCCGGGCGGCGGCGGCCACCCCGGCCAGCAGGGCGGCCCGGGACTCGGACTCGGCCCGCGCCTCGTCGTGGGCCCGGGTCTGGCCCAGCAGCTCACGGGACAAGAAGCTGGCCACGTAGGCCACCAGCCCCAGGCCCCCCAGCCGCACCACGACGTGGGTGAGGCCCGGGCTCTCGGCCTCCACCGCGACGACGGTGAGGTACCCGGCCAGCACGAGGCCGAGCAGGCCGGCCTGGCCCCGGGGCGAGTAGATGGCGGCGTAGAGCACGGCAGCCAGCACGTAGAGGCCGAACAGATCCGATCGGGCCCCGCCGGTGTTGAGGATCCCGAGGGTGATGAGCACGACGTCGAGCACCGACCACGTGTAGAGCCACCGCATCCCCGACGGCCGATGGAGCAGCTCCTCCCAGGGGACGCGGCTCATGAGGTAGGCCACGTTGGCCGTGGCCAGGGCCACCAGCGCCGCCACCTTCCAGTCCGCCGAGCCCTGGGAGAGCAGGCCCACCGCGATGGTGGCCACCACCAGGAGGCGGGCCAGCACCGACACCCGCACCACGCGCTGGCGGAACCGGGCGATGGACCGGCCCGGCGGTCCCGCGCCCGGGGCGGAGTCCTCCACGGCGGAGGTGCTCATGGCCCGAAGGGTACGGGACTCAGGCATTGAGCACCCGGGCGGTGGCCCGCCGGCCGGGCTGCTTGACCACCTCGATGGCGTGGGGCAGCTCGGCCTTGATGGATTCGTCGTGGGTGACCACCAGCACTTGGCGGAACCGGCCCTTGAGCCGCTCGAGGGCGGCGAGCATGCGGGCCTTGCGGTCCTCGTCGAGCGGGCCGAAGACCTCGTCCAGCACCAGCAGGCCCACCGTCCCCCCCGACAGCAGGCGGACGTGCTCGCTGATGGCGACGCGCACGGCCAGGTTGGCGAGGTCGGTCTCCGACCCCGAGAAGCGCTGCATCCCGTGGGCCCGGCCCCGGTCGCGGATCTGGATCTCGTAGGTCTCGGCGTCGAGCTCGAGGCGGTCGTACTCGTTGTCGGTGAGCTCGGCGAACAGGTCGGCCGCCTGGGCGGCCAGGCGGGGGCCGACGGTGGACACCACGCCGTTGCGGAACGCCGCCAGCAGGTCGGCCACCCGGCCCAGGTGGCGGCTCTCCTCCCGCAGGTCGGCCAGGCGGGCGTGCTGGTCCTGGGCGTCGGCCAGCCGGCGGGCCGCCTCGTCGGCCCTCACCCGCGCC
>JBOGHR010000125.1:0-2889 GCA_050744905.1 Acidimicrobiales bacterium | reverse complement strand
CCGACCGCCTCGCACATGCGCCGCACCTGGCGGTTGCGCCCCTCGTGGACCACGATGCGCAGGCCCCGGGGTGGCACGGCCGCCACCCGGGCGGGCGCCGTGCGCCCGTCGTCGAGGTCGACGCCCTCCCGCAGGCGGCGCACGGCGGCCGGCGACGGCGTGCCCGCCACCTCGGCGAGGTACTCCTTCTCCACGCCGAACGAGGGGTGGGTGAGCCGGTGGGCCAGCTCGCCGTCGTTCGTCAGCACGAGGAGGCCCTCGCTGTCGGCGTCGAGGCGTCCGACCGGGAACACCCGGGGCTCGCCCGGCACCAGGTCGACCACGGTGGGCCGCCCGTGGGTGTCCGCCGCCGTGGTCACCACCCCCCGGGGCTTGTTGAGAAGGTAGTGGACCAGGCCGGCCCGCACGCCGACCGCGGCGCCGTCCACCTCCACCCGGTCGTGCTCGACGTCGACGCGCCGGCCGAGGGTCGCCACCGCGCCGTTGACCGTCACCCGCCCGTCGGCGATGAGCTGCTCGCAGGCGCGCCGGCTGCCGAAGCCGGTCCGGGCCAGCACCTTCTGGAGGCGCTCGCCCGAGCGCTCCTCGGTCATTCCAGGGGCCGCAGCCCCTGCTCGAGGGCCTCCACGACGTCGCCGCCGGGGACGAACTCGCCGAGCGGCGGGAGGTCGTGCACGGTGTCGAGCCCCAGCTTCTCCAGGAAGGCGGCGGTGGTGCCGTAGAGCACGGCCTGGCCGGGGCCGGGGTCGCGGGCCACCTCGGCGATGTAGCCCCGCTGCTGGAGCGTGCGCACCACGCCGTCGACGTTGACGCCCCGGATGGCGGACAGCTGGGCCCGGGACACCGGCTGCTTGTAGGCGACGATGGCCAGCGTCTCCAGGGCGGCGGCGGACAGGCGGGCCGACTGGCCGTCCAGCACGAAGCGCTCGATGTAGGAGGCCAGCTCGGGCGCGCTCTGGAACCGGTACCCGCCGGCCACCCGGGCCAGCACGAACCCCCGCTCCTCGGCCCCGTAGGAGGCCGCCAGCTCGGCGCACAGCTCCTCCACCCGGGCCGGCGTGCACTCCAGGAGCTGGGCCAGCACGGCCGCCTCGACCGGCTCGGCAGCCACCATGAGCACCGCCTCGATGGCCCGCAGGTCCTCCGGTCGCCCGCTCACCACCCGGCCTCCACCGGCGACGGCACCGGGCCCCGCCAGCTGACCCGCAGCTCGCCGAACGCGCCCGCCTGCTCCAGCTCGACCAGCCCGTCCTTGTACAGCTCGAGCAGGGCGAGGAAGCGCACGATGACCTCGATGCGCTCGCCCAGGCCGGCGGTCAGCCGCCGGAACGTCGTGGGCCCGGTGGCCGCGAGCACGGTCGACAGCTCGTCCACCGAGTCGCGCACGCTGGCCTTGATCATCGCCACGTGGGCCACGTCGACGCGAGGAGGCGGCGGCTTGGGCGCCAGCGCCCGGCGGAGGGCGGCGCGGAGGTCGTCGGGCGTCACGCCGGCCAGCACGTCGGGCACGAGGGCCAGGAACCGCTCCTCCATCCCGGCCACCCGGGGCCGCGAGCGGTCGGCCCGCTCGGCCAGCCGCTCAAGGGCCCGGGCCGCGTCCTTGAACGTCTTGCACTCCACCAGGCGGGCCAGCAGGAGGTCGCGCTCCTCCCACCGGGCCAGCTCGTCGTCCAGCTCGGCGTCGCGCACGCCCGGCAGCAGGCGGCTGGTCTTGAGCTCGATCAGGGTGGCGGCGATGAGCAGGAACTCGGTGGCGACGTCGAGGTCGAGGCGCTCCATCGCCTCCAGGTGGGCCAGGTACGAGTCGACGATGGCGCTGAGCGACACCTCGTAGAGGTCCACCTGCTGGCGGGTGATGAGGTGCAGGAGCAGGTCGAAGGGACCCTCGAACACCGGCGTCGACACCTCGTAGGGCACCGGCCGAGGATACCCGGGGCGCCCCGGCGGGAGGCGCATACCATGCGCCGATGCCACGGGTGCTGTCCGGCCTCAAGCCCACCGGGCCGGTCACCCTGGGCAACTACCTGGGCGCCCTGCGCTTCTGGGTGGAGGACCAGCACCGGGCCGACTCGTTGTTCATGGTGGCCGACCTCCACGCCCTCACCGTGCCCTTCGACCCCCACCGGCTGCGGGCGCTCACCGTCGAGTGCGGGTTGTGCCTGGTGGCCGCCGGCCTCGACCCCGACGTGTGCACGGTGTTCGTGCAGAGCCAGGTCCCCCAGCACACCGAGCTGACGTGGCTCCTGGAGTGCACGGCCCGGATGGGGGAGCTGGGGCGCATGACGCAGTTCAAGGACAAGTCGGCCCGGGCCGGCGAGGAGTCGGCGTCGGTCGGCCTGTTCACCTACCCGGTCCTGATGGCGGCCGACATCCTCCTCTACGACGTGGACCGGGTGCCGGTGGGCGAGGACCAGCGCCAGCACCTCGAGCTCACCCGGGTCGTCGCCCAGCGCTTCAACGCCCGCCACGGCGACGTCTTCGTGATCCCCGAGGCGGCCGTCCCCCGGGTGGGCGCCCGGGTGAGGGACCTCCAGGACCCCACCAGGAAGATGTCGGCCAGCGCCGAGTCCCCGGCGGGGACGATCCTGGTGCTGGACCCGCCCGAGGCGGTCGAGCGCAAGGTCAAGCGGGCGGTGACCGACAGCGGGACCGAGGTGCGCTTCGACCCCGACGCCAAGCCCGGCGTGTCCAACCTGCTCACCATCCTGGGCGCCGCCACCGACCGCCACCCCGAGAAGGTCGCCGCCGACTACACGCGGTACGGGCCCCTGAAGGCCGACACCGCCGCTGCGGTCGTCGAGCTGCTGCGGCCGCTGCGGGAGCGCTACGCCGAGCTGGCCGCCGACCCGGCGGGGGCGACCGCCCTGCTGGCCGCCGGGGCCGACCGGG
>JBOGHR010000124.1:0-1907 GCA_050744905.1 Acidimicrobiales bacterium | reverse complement strand
GGCCTGCCGCGCCCGGCTCGGCATCGTCGCAGTGGTGGTCGAAGCCGCTGGCGCCGGCAGGCGGGGCGAGGTGGCGCGGTGCAGAATGGGCTGCCGGTACCCGTCCGCACGGCGTGGTCGAGCGGCGGCTCGCGGCCCCCACGCGACGGAGGAGCGCCGACGATGATGATCAACGACGGGAGCAAGCGCCCGATCCCGTTCCGCCCCGGCGACGCCAAGCGCATCGGCGAGGGTTGCTTCTACCTCGATCGCATCGTGTGGCTCAACGGCGCCAACATCGAGCTCGGCGACCGGGTGGGGTTCAACTACGGCTGCTACGTCAACGGCTTCAGCGGGCTGGTCATCGGCGACGACGTGAGCGTCGGCCCCTACACGATGATCCACACCGCCGACCACGAGACCGGCGACCTCGACCGGCCCATCAACCAGCAGGGCTGGAGGGACTCCCCGCCCGTGCGCATCGGCTCCGACTGCTGGATCGGCATGGGCGTGTCCGTCCTGGCCGGCGTGCAGATCGGCGAGGGGTGCGTCATCGGCGCCGGCGCGGTGGTCACCAAGGACGTCCAGCCCCACAGCGTCGCCGTCGGCAACCCCGCCCAGGTGGTCAAGAGCCGGCGCTGATGCGAGTCCTGTTCCTCCAGCAGCAGCCGTGCATCCGGTCCCTCAAGTACGCCGCCGGGCTGCGGTCGGCCTCCGATGCGCTGCACCTGGCCTTCGCCTACCAGGGACGCAGCCTGGGCGGCTGGTACGGCACCGGCGACGAGCTGTTCGACGAGTGGTGGCGCCTGGGCCCGGACGTGGGCGCCGACCTCCGGGACGCCGTCGAGCGGTTCCGACCCGACATCGTGCACAGCCACAACCTCCCCGATCGCCTCACGGTGCTGGCGCTCGAGCTGGCCGGCGGCCGGTTCCCCGTGATCCACGACAGCCACGACCTCCAGAGCTTGCGCCGCACGCCGTACGAGGACGGCTTCCCGGAGCCGGCCGACCCCTTGGAGCTCGAGCGGGCGGCGGTCGAGGGCTGCACCGCGCTCGTGGCCGTGTCGCCGGAGATGCTGAGCGAGATGCGCACGCGGTACCGCCTGCCCCGCCGGCACCGCTGGTTCGCCAACTTCGCCCTGGCGGGCGACCTGCCGCCGGAGCTGCCCGATCCCGACCGGCCGGTCGGCGCGCCGCCCCGCGTCGTCTACCAGGGGACGCTGTCCACCAACGGCGGGCACTACGACCTGCGCCGACTGCTCCGCGCCGCCGTGGCCGACGGAGTCGACGTCGACCTCTACCCGTCCCGGCCGTCGCCCGCCTACCAGGCGCTGGCCGAGGAGCTGCCCGGCCTGCGCTGCCTCGACAGGCTCGATCCCCGGGCGCTGCTGCGCGTCCTGCCCGAGTACGACTTCGGGTGGGCGGTGTTCAACCCGGCGCTGAACGAGGCCCACCTGCACACCGTGCTGCCGAACAAGCTCTACGAGTACATCGGGTGCGGGCTGCCGACGCTCACCATGGGCCACCGGGCCATGGCCCGCCTCGTCGCCGAGCACGGCATCGGCGTCGACCTCGACGGCCTGGACGGCCTCGGCGACCGGCTGCGGGAGGTCGACGCCGCCGGGCTGCGCCGGCGCACCGCCGAGGTGCGATGGGACCTCACCGTCGAGGCCAACATCGGGCCCGTCGTCGACCTCTACAAGACCGTCGTCGGGTAGGGGCGGGTGGACGGGCCGCCGGCTGCCGCGAGCGTGGCCGTGGTGGGCTGCGGGCGGTGGGGCGGCAACCTGGTGCGCACGTTCGCCTCCCTGGGGGCGCTGCGGGCCGTGGTCGACACCGACCTCGCCGCCGCCCGCCGCGCCGCCGCCTCCGCGGGGGTGCCGGCACGGGGGCTCGACGACGTGCTGGGCGACCGGTCGGTCGACGCC
>JBOGHR010000123.1:0-4639 GCA_050744905.1 Acidimicrobiales bacterium | reverse complement strand
GCCAGCTGCGGCGCATCCTGCCCACCGTGGCGCCGCCCCCGCCGGCGCCCGACCCCACGCCCGACCGCGAGCCGCTGGCCGGCGAGGAGGGCGACGCCGGCGAGGGCCTGGGGGATGTCCCCGGGCGGCGGGAGGCGGCCTTCGGCCACGGCGACGACGGCCGGTGGTGGGCCCGCATGCTGCTGCCGCCCGACGAGGGGGCGCTGGTGGAAAAGGCCCTGGAGGCCTCCCGCGACGCCCTGTTCCGCCTCCGCCGCCCCGACGCCGACCCCGCCGGGGCCCAGGATGCCGTGGGCTGGTGCGACGCCGTGGTGCACCTGGCCGAGGCGGCGCTGGGCAACATCGAGGGCAGCGGCCGGCCCCCGGCCGACCGCTTCCAGGTCGTCGTCCACGTCGACGCCGACGACCCCGACCGGGCCCGCCTGCACCTGGGGCCGGCGCTGGCGGCGTCGCTGGGCCACTACCTGGCCTGCGACGCCACCGGGCGGGTGGTGGCCGAGCGCCACGGCACCCCGGTGCACGTCTTCGCCCGCCGGCGCAGCGTCGACGACCGCCTCCGGGCCCTGGTCGAGCACCGCGACGGGGGCTGCCGGGTGCCCGGGTGCGGGCGCCGGCGGGGCCTGCACGTCCACCACCTCCGGCACTGGGAGGACGGCGGGCTCACCGTTCCGTCGAACTTGTGTTCGCTCTGCCCCGGTCACCACCGTCTCCACCACGCCGGCCGGCTGGGCATCGCCGGCGACCCCACCACCGCCGACGGGCTGGTGTTCACCGACCACCGGGGCCGTCCCATCCGGGGCCCGAGCCCCGTCCCGCCCGGGGGACCGCCGGCCGAGGCGGCCGCCGCCCTGGGCCTGCCGGCGCCCCGGTGGGAGCCCCCGCTGGGCGAGGCCCTCGACGCCAAGTGGATCACCTGGAGCTGAGCGCCGCCGCGCCGAGCCTCGGCGCGGCGCCGTCACAGGGGCTCCCAGGGGGATTCCCCGGAAGAGAACGCAGCCATCGGTCCCATCACCGGTTGATGACCGCCTGGACCTCCTCGACGGGGAAGTCCTCGACGACCCCGTCGGTCAGGGGCGCCACCCGACCATCAGGCCCTCTCCTCGGGAGTGAGGGTGGGAGCGCCACGGGGCCGCAGCGTCGCCCGGAAGGCGCGCCGACCGCCACCGCCCCCCACGGCGTGGATGGTCAGCACCACCTCCACCCGGGAGCCGTCCCGTCGCAGGGCGGGGACGTCCACGGGGCGGTCCAGCAGTCGCGGCTCGCCGGTCAGCTGCAGCCGGCTGAACCCCGCCAGGTGGCGCTCGCGGAGCTCGGCCGGGATGAGCACCGTGAGCCGCTGCCCGGCCAGGGTCTCGGGGTCCCAGCCCAGCAGCTCCCCGGCCGGCTGGTTCACCTGGATGATCCGGTTGGCGTCGTCGGCGACCACCGTCGCCACCGTCGCCGCCCGCACCGAGGCGGCGTCCTCGGCCGACAGGGCGGCGGCGGCGCGCGCCGGGCGGAGCCGGTCGGGCAGGTGCCACGGCTGGGGTGCGACGCCGAGGAGCTGCTCGTGGACCTGCGAGTACAGCCAGTGACGGCACGAGCCGATCTCGGGCAGGGCGGGCTTGACGAGCAGCCGGCCGCGGCGAGCAAGCTCGTCGGCGCGATCGATGAGGCGCAGGCGCTCGAGCGCCGTCTCGCCGGCGTCGGCTGGCAGGGCGACGACGAGGTCGGCCCGGTCGCGGCCGGCGTCCCTCGCCGCCCCGGCGGCGGCGAGGATGGGACCCACGTCGAACCGAGGCAGGCGCCACCCCCCGGGCAGCAGGTCCTCCAGCTCGCCGCCGAGGGACAGCAACGCCAGCTCGCGCAGGACGGCGTCGCCGTACTCGATGGCGGCCAGCAGCAGGGGGGGTGAGGCGTCCAGCAGGCGGACCGTCGCTCCCGGCGGCTCGCGACCGGGCACCGCGTCGCCGCCGTCCGGCTCGGCGGGCCCCGCGCCGAGCTCGAACCACAGGGCCTTGCCGTCGACGCCGGCGTCGACGCCCCACCGGTCGGCCAGCGTGGCCACCAGGGACAGGCCCCGCCCCGTCGCGGCCTCGTCGTCGTAGTGCCGGATGCCCGGGAGCACCGGCGACCCGTCGCGGACCTCGATGCGGACGCACGGACCGCTCCACGAGCAGGCGAGCACGATGGGCGTCCCGGCGTGGAGCACGGCGTTGGTGACGACCTCGCTCACGAGCAGCGTCGCCGTCTCCACCACGGCGCCGTACCCGGCGTCGGCGAGAGCGGTCGCCACGAACCGGCGCGCCCGCCGTGCGCTCTTCGGGTCGGCCGGGAGCTCCTCGGTGACCGCCGCCGCGTCGAGTCGCTCCACCGTGCCAGTTTTGCCGCGTCGCCAGCCCCCGCCTCACCGACCGGACGCGCGTCGGCACTGCCAGGTGGAGGCGAACCAGGCCCTCAGCACGTGCACCGCTCCTCTCGCAGCCGGGCCCTCATGTCGAGCGGGTCTCGCCGACCCGGTCGTGGTACGCCTCTCGCACGTCGCCGGCGAGCGCCAGCTCGACTCGACGCCGCATGTCGCGGACGGCGTCGGCGTCCAGCTCCAGCACGGCGTCGGCCATCTGCTCCACCACGAGTGCCGCCGCCCGCCGCACCTCGTCGCGCTGGGGTTCGTCCCGGCAGGCGACCGCCACGTCGCGCAGCATGGCGAGCAGGGCCATCAGCACCGAGGGCTCGGCCCTGGCGAAGCGCCGGAGCTGGCCGCAGGCCAGGTCCAGGTAGTAGCGCAGGTCCCGGTCGGGCACGATCGCCCGTCCGACGCCGTCGTGGTCGACGTGCAGCGTGGGGCCGAGCCGGCAGCCGGCGAGGCGGACGAGGATGCCCGCCATGTGCCCCACGGCGTGGGCGGCGGTGACGGGGTCGTTCACCGACGGCGACATCGCCTTGACGGCCACGTCCTCGAGCTGGCGGAGGCCGAACCCGGTGTCCTGGTCCATGGTCCGCTCGTAGCCGATGAGCACGGCGGACCGCACGGCCTCCGCCGTGGCGTCCAGGTCACGGCCATGGCCGGGCTCCACGGGGAAGGCGGTCGCCAGGGGCGTGCCCTCCACGACGTGGTCGCCGGCCCTGACCTCGAGCCGCACCAGGGCGTCGTGGTCCCGAGCGGCGCGCACCAGCTCGTCCACCGCAGTCATCTGCACGAAGCCGCCCCTGGTGGCGGCGATGCCGACCCCGGTCGACTCGTCGACGTCGACCTCGGCGGGGGAACGGACGCCGGCCTCCCCGTAGGGCGGGTAGAAGCGTGATATGGCGGCGTTGGTCTCGTCGTGGACGACGAGCATCATCGTGTCGACCCGGACGACCTTCACCACATGGGTGATGAAGCCGAGGATGGCGCCCAGCGACGCGGCGCCCAGCGCGAAGCCGACCATCACGGCGACGATGGGCACGCGTCGGGCCTCGCTCAGCTGGGACAGCGTCGTGATCGAGAAGATGAACGACGCCGCCAGCACGGTCAGGACGGCCTTGGTCGCCGGATCGCGACCGAACTCCCGGAGCAGGCGCGGCGAGAACTGCTGGGACGCCAGCTGGAGGGCGACCACCGTCACGCTGAAGGTCAGTGCCGTCGCCGTCATGACCGACGTGGCCGTGGCCTGGAGGACCGACGCCGACGACGCCACGTCGGCGGGCCACACCGAGGCGAGCCACGAGTCCTCCGACGGGCGGATGCGCGCCAGTGACAACGCTCCGCCGAACCCGGCGGCCGCGCTGGCCGCCGGCCACACCCACAGCCGCGTCCGTGAGCGTTCGGCGCTCATCCGCCGGCGAGGGAACCGCGTCACCACCCCCGACTACCCGTGGCGGGGGCGCCCGACACACCAGGTCTCGCGGCCGGAGTCGATCCGCGGCGGGTCGCACGGGGTTACGGTGGTCGGCGATGGAGATCACCCTGCAGTACTTCGACGGGTGCCCGAACTGGCGGGTGGCCGACGAGCGGCTCCGCCAGGCGCTGCGGGACCTCGGCCGGGGGGACGAGCCCATCCGCTACCAGCGGGTGGAGTCGCCCGAGGAAGCCGAGCGAGTCGCCTTCGGCGGGTCGCCCACGATCCTGATCGACGGCGACGATCCCTTCCCCGATCCCGCCGGGCCGGCCGGGTTCGCCTGCCGGGTCTACGGCGGCGACGCCGCTCCGACGGCGTCCCAGCTCCGCCGCGCCCTGGGCGGATGAGCAGCTCGCCCGACCACCGGCCCGACCGGGTGCACCCCCGGGCGGCCGCCGAGGGGTGAGGTGGCCGTCCCCGTCGACCGGGAGCGGGTGGAGGAGCTGGTGGCCGGCGGGGCGCAGCTCGTCGAGGTCCTGCCCCGGGCCGAGTTCGACGACGAGCACCTGCCCGGGGCCGTCAGCCTTCCCCTCGGGCAGCTGACCCGGGCCCCGGCCGAGGCGCGCCTGGTGCGAGGCAGCCCCGTCGTCGTCTACTGCTGGGACGGGCTGTGAGACATGAGCCCCAGGGCCGCGTGCCGGCTCGAGGCGCTCGGGTTCGGCCCCGTCCACGACTACGTCGCCGGCAAGGCCGACTGGCTGGCGGCGGGCCGGCCGACCGAGGGGCCGGGGGCGGCCCGGCCACGTGCCGGAGCCGCGGCCGACCGGTCGGTCCCCACG
>JBOGHR010000122.1:0-16845 GCA_050744905.1 Acidimicrobiales bacterium | reverse complement strand
GGTGACGGCTGCGCGCCCTCCGCCGGTCCGCCCCCTCCCCCTCCAGCGACGTCAGCTCCGGCCGGGCGGGATTCACGCCACGATGGGCAGGCCGGCCAGGCCGGCGAAGCGCCGGTCGGCGGCGGGGCGAGGCGGGCGAGGCGGGTGCGCACCCGGCAGGCCGCCTGGCGCACGACGTCGGGGGAAACGTTGTGGCGGTGGGCCACGGTGTTGGCCGGCGAGGGGTCGCCGGCCGCGCGCTGGGAGCGCAGCTCCAACACGATGGCCTGGTCGCGCCGGCTGGCCACCTGCTCCAGCGCCTCCAGCACCAGGGCGCAGCCGGAGTGCACAGCGGCCAGGCGGCCCAACACGTCCAGCTCCGCTTCGTCGTCGACCGCTCCGACGCCGGACGCTGTCCCCTCGCCATCGGCGGCCACCTCGGTACGGTCCGCAGCGAGGCCGTCGGCGTGCTGGCCCACCCACTGCGACGCCACGCCGGCCAGGCGCCGGGCCGCCCACGTCCACGGCAGGGCGCCGGCGTCCGGCCGCCACGCCCCGCCGCACTCGAACAGGGCGAGGCAGGCGTCCATGACCATGCCGTCCACCTCCTCGGCCGGAGCGTTCTCCACGCCCAGGCGCCGCAGCTCCCGGCCCATGAAGCCCGCCAGGTGCCCGTGGAACTCGAGGTACAGCGAGAACACGGCCGCCCGGTCCCCCGCCGCCATGGCCGCCATGACCACCACCAGCCTCTCGAACCGCTCCGTGTCCACCCCTGGTCGCCCTTTCCGTCCGGCAACGACTGACAGGGGCCAGTGTGAAGAGGGGGTGTGACGATCACACGGGTGTGATTCGACGACTCAGCCGTCGCGCTTGCGCCGGGTGACGCCGCCGAGCAGGTCGTCGCCGAGGCAGCGGGACGGCTGCGCGCCCGGGAGTACGTGCCGGCGCCGGGAGCGAGGTGTCGCTCGTGCGAGGTGCGCGCCGTCTGCGGGTCGGCCCAGCGGTGACCGCCCGGGAGTCACCTACGCACGCCTACAATGTAGGACATGCCTGGTCCCTCCTCGATCCGCTTCGACCCCGAGGTGCTGCGGCGCCTCACCGACTACGTTGCCGCCCACCCGGGGACCACGCTCTCGTCAGCCGTCAGCCGCCTGGTCGACGAGGCACTGCGGTCGCACGAGCACCCGTTGGTGTTCTTCCGCGATGGGCCGGCCGGCCGTCGTGCCCGTCTGGTGGGGGGCCCCGACGTGTGGCAGGTGGCTCGCGCCGTGCGATCCGCCCGTTCGGAGCCGGGGCTGACCGCCGACGACGTGGTGGCCCTCGTGGTGGAGACCTCGGGCGTGCCCGAGGCGCTCGTGCGGGCCGCGATCGCCTATTGGGCCACCTATGGCGACGAGATCGACTCCCTCGTGGCCCGCGCCGACGAGGAGGAGAGCCGGGCCAGCCGGCGATGGGCGCAGGAGCAGGGCCTACTGGCTGGATGAGCGGCGCCCCCCGCGGGCCGAAACCGGACGCCCTGCTCCTCGACGAGATGTTCTCGCCTGCCATCGCCGAGCGCCTGCGGGCCCGGGGCATCGATTGCACCGCGGTGGCCGCCGATGTGGCGCTGTCGTCCCAGGACGACGCCGCCATCGCCGACGCCGCCCTGGCCGCCGGTCGGGTTCTCGTGACCAACAACGTCATCGACTTCGAGCAGCTCCGCCGGCAGCGGTCTGCGGTGGGCGCGCCCCTCCCCTTGTTGATCTACACGTCCGATGCTGCGTTCCGGCGCAACCGCCGGTTCCTGGGTCGACTGGTCGATGCCCTCGACCACGCAGCGGCCCGCCGCCTCGTCCACGGCACAGGCGGTGTGCTGTGGCTCCAGCCGCCGCCCGGGGAGGCGTAGCTCGATGCCCTCACGAGGGCCGGGCGGGTCGTAGGGCGAGTTGATGATCGGGTTGGAGAGCGAGGCGTCGGTCACGTCGTCCCTTGGCCGATGGATATCCCCGTCAGCACGACCCTAGTCCCGAGGTCCTCCGCCCCCAGACCAAAGACGCGACGCTGAAGGGGTACGGCAGTGGGCGAAGCGCCGGCTGCGCTCGCCGGCCGACGACCCGGCCGTAGGTGCCGCGTACCGTTGGCTTTCGTGGGTTCGACGTCGCGGAGCACGGTGTGGCTGGCGGCGTTGGCTGTCGCCGTGTTCCAGGTGGCCGGGTCCTTCGGCGCCGCCGACAACCAGCCCGAACGGCGAGCGCTCGACGCAGTGGGCGTCGTGTTGGTGCTGCTGGGACCGGCGGCCCTCGCGCTCCGCGATCGCTTCCCGCTGACCCCCGCCGCCGTCGCCATGGGCGCGGCGGCAGTGTTCGTCGCACGCGGGTATCCCTACGGGCCCATCTTCCTCAGCGTTGTCGTGGCGCTGTTCTGGGCGGTGCAGAAGGCCCGGCGCCGGCAGGTGTTGCTGGTGGCGGCGGCGGGATACGCCTCGTTCGTCGCCGCCTCGGTCGTCGATCGCCGCGCCGACGACGTCGGCCTCGTGCACTGGTCGCTGGTGGCGGGCTGGCTGGTCGTGGTCCTCGCCGTCTCCGATCTGGTGCGAACCCGGCGCGAGCAGGCGGCGGAGCGGACGCGGGCCGCGGAGGAGGAGCGTCAGCGCCGGCTGGGCGAGCAGCGCCTCGGCTTGGCCCAGGAGCTCCACGACGTGCTGGCCCACGACATCTCGCTGATCAACGTCCAGGCGAGTGTCGCCCTGCACCTGCTGGACGAGCACCCCGAGCGGGCCCGACCGGCACTGACCGCCATCAAGCACGCCAGCCACGACGCCCTGCACGAGCTCCGCGCCGCCCTGGAAACGCTGCGGCACGGCGACCAGGCGCCAACGACGCCGGCTCCCCGCCTCACCGACGTCGACCTGCTGGTCGAAGGGGTTCGGTCCAGCGGCCTCGACGTGCGCTTCGAACGAACAGCCGAGTTGCCGCCGCTGCCCGGCCCCGTGGAGCTGGCCACCTACCGCATCATCCAGGAGGCGCTGACCAACGTGACGCGACACGCAGCGGCGCGGGCCGTGACCGTGCGCATCGGCTACGAGGACGCCGTGACCCTCGAGGTGCTCGATGACGGCGTCGGCGGTGTTGCCCCGCCCGGCAACGGGATCGTCGGCATGCGCGAGCGGGCGGCCGCCCTGGGCGGCACCGTCGAGACTGGACCGCGCCCAGGTGGCGGGTTCCGCGTGGCCGCCCGCCTCCCGGTGCCGACGTGATCGAGGTCGTGCTGGCCGACGACCAGTCGCTCGTCCGAGGCGGCTTCCGCGCCCTGCTCGACGCCCAGCCCGACATCGCCGTCGTCGGCGAGGCAGCCGACGGGGAGGAGGCCGTTCGGCTCGTCGTCGAACACCGACCCGACGTCGTCCTCATGGACATCCGCATGCCCCGCGTCGACGGCCTGGAGGCGACCCGGCGCATCACCGCCGACCAGCGCCTGACCGGCGTGCGAGTCGTGATCCTCACCACCTTCGACCTCGACGAGTACGTGTTCGAGGCCATCCGCGCCGGAGCCGTCGGCTTCCTGGTGAAGGACACCGAACCGGAGGAGCTGTTGCGCGCCGTGCGCGTCGTCGTGACGGGCGACGCCCTGCTCTCGCCGCGCATCACTCGGCGCTTGATCGCGGAGTTCGCGACCCGTGCGAAGGAACCGGTCGACCTGCCGGGGCTGGCGAGCCTCACCGTCCGCGAGCGCGAGGTCGTGGCGCTGGTGGGCGAAGGCCTCACCAACTTCGAGATCGCCGAGCGCTTGATCATGAGTACGGCGACGGCTCGCACCCACGTGAGCAGGGCGATGATCAAGCTCGGCGCGCGCGACCGGGCCCAGCTGGTGGTGTTCGCCTACGAGAGCGGCCTCGTACGCCCCGGCTGGCACCACTAGCCCCGCGGGGCTACGCCGGCGGGCGTAGCGCGTGAGCCGCCTGTCGCCGGACGACGTCGGGCCTCGACGGGAGGACGATGGGCGACATGGACACGCCAGCCCTGTCGGTCAGCGGACTCACCAAGCGCTACGGCGACCGGCTCGCCGTCGACCACCTCGACGTCGAGCTGCCGCCGGGCGTGGTCGCCGGGTTCGTCGGACCCAACGGCGCCGGGAAGACCACCACCATGGCGATGCTGCTCGGGCTCGTGCGGCCCAGCGCCGGCACCGGCACGGTGCTCGGCCACAGCATCGCCGACCCCGCCGCCTACCTGCCCCGAGTCGGCGCGCTCATCGAGAGCCCCGCCTTCTACCCGGCGCTGACCGGAGAGCAGAACCTGCGCCTGCTCGCCACCGTCGGCAGCCACGACCCCGACGGCATTCCGGCGCTGCTCGATCTGGCCGGGCTCGAGAGGCGAGGCGGCGACCGGTACCGCAGCTACTCGCTCGGCATGAAGCAGCGACTCGGGATCGCCGCCGCGCTGCTCGGCGACCCGGAGCTGCTGATCCTCGACGAGCCCGCCAACGGCCTCGATCCGCAGGGCGTCCGCGAGATGCGCACGCTCGTCGGCCGCTTGGCCGGCACCGGGCGCACGGTGTTGGTGTCGTCGCATGACCTGAGCGAGCTCGAGCAGGTGTGCGACTGGCTGGTCCTGATCGACGCCGGCCGATCGCTGTACCAGGGCCCGACCAGCGAGCTGCTCGACGCCGTGGCCGGCGGAGTGGCCGTCGTGCCCCAGCATCCGGACGACCGGGCCACGTTGGGCGACGTGCTCGCCGCCGGCGGCCACCACGTCGCCCGCTCCGGCGACCGCCTCGTCATCGACGTCGACGGCGCCGATGCCGTCGAGGTCGCTGCCGCGGTCAACCGGGCCGCCTTCGAGGCCGGGATAGTCCTCGTCGAGCTGAGCCCGCTGCGCACCACCCTCGAAGACCGCTACCTGTCCCTCGTCGGCAGCGAGACCCACGGAGGTTCCCGATGACCAGGATCGTTCGAGCCGAGCTGGCCCGCCTCGTGCGGCGCCGCACCATCATCGTCGCCGCTGCCGCCGCCGTCGCCTTCGCCGCGCTCAGCGCGCTCACCGTGCTGTCGTCGGCCGGGGAGAACGTGGTGCCCTCTCGCCAGGGGGGCGCCACGCTGGCCGAGGTGACCGGCACGGGCGGCGGCACGCAGGCCTTCGCCGTGGGCGCCTCCTTCGCCGGCTTCCTCGTGTTCGTGACGTTCATCGCGCTGATCGCGTCGGAGTTCTCCGCCGGCACGTTTCGCTCGCTCCTCCTGCGCGAGCCGCACCGCCTGCGGGTCATCCTCGGCAAGCTGGCCGGGACCCTGATCGTGGCCGCCGGCGTGGTCGCGCTCTTCGAGGCCACGACGTTCGCGATGTCCCTCGCCGTCGCCCCCAGCCAGGACATCTCGACCAGCGAGTGGCTCACCCTCGCCAGCCTCGCTGACGGGGTGGAGGACTACCTGACCGTGCTGGCAGGAGTCACCGGGTGGGCGATCTTCGGAACGACGCTGGCTGTCGTCTTCCGCTCCGTGCCGGTCGCCCTCGGCGTGGGCTTCGCCTGGGCCGGCCCGTTCGAGAACATCGTCGTCGACTCGTGGGACACCGGCTTCAAGGTGTTCCCCGGGCAGGTGCTGGGCTCGATGATCCGGGGCGGCACCGTGGAGTTGGGCATGGGCAGGGCCCTCGCCACGGCCGCCCTCTACACGGCGGTCGCCTTCATCGTCGCCCTGTTCCTCGTCCAGCGCCGTGACGTGACCGCCTGAGGACGTTCAGGCGGGATGCCCGGCGACGTCGAGTCAGGTCCGTACGCACGACAGGCAGCCTGACCCTCTGCCGCTCCCGTCCTGGACGCCGGCCTCGTGGACCGCTTCCGCGTGGTCGTCGTTCCCGTCGCGCGCGCCAGCGGCCCCGGGAGGCCACCATGGATGCCATGCCGGACGACCACCTGCCGCCGTTCGACCGCCTCTACGGGCGCGACGCCATGATCGCGCCCAGGATGGCGTACCGGCTGTGGGTGACGGCTCAGTTCCTGGGCGACACGTGGCGACAGTCGGAGCCCGAGGACCTGTCCGGGTGGCTGCCGATCGTGGCCCGCCCCCACGCCCACGGCCGCTGGCTCGATCGCTTCATCGCCTGCTTCGACGCCTTGGCGGCCCGCCTGGCCACCGGCTACCCGGCTGACCACGCCCTGCCGTCGTGCACGGGCGAGGAGCTGGCGCTGCACTTCGTCCTCGACGTCGCCGCCGACAACGCGGCCAACGGCCTGGTCGCCGACGACGAGGAGCTGGCCGCCCTGCGCCCGGGCGGCGACGCCCCGGCCGACTTCGTCGCCGCCCGCAGCGACTTGTTCTTGGACCACGACGTGTTGCTGCTCTACCAGCGCGAGCTCGACGGCATCGAGGACCCCACCGGGCCCCTGGCGCTGCGCATCGACGCGGTGAACCTGCACCCCGAGCAGTGGTTCGAGCCTTTCGACGCCGAGGCGGGCTGAGGCCCGGACCACGCCGAGCTCACGGGACGACGCCACCGGCTGCGCCGGCCACCACGCGGGCGCTGCACACCGGGCCCAGCCCCCGCAGCCGGCTGTCCACGGTGGTCAGCTGCGCCCGCAGATGCCGCAGATCCGCCGCTCCCTCCCGTAGCGGGCGGCGGCGGCCAGCGGGTCGGCGGCCACGGCCGCCACCAGCTCGGCCGCCAGCCCCGGTAGGCCTCGCCCGGGGCGTTGGTGGCCGCGGGGCCGCACCTCGTCGCCGGCCAGCTGGTCGAACACCGCCCAGCCGCCCGGGCCCCGTGTGTCGGCCGGCCGATGCGGAAGAAGCTGATGCCGCCGCCCGGGTTGTCGACGGCGCAGCGCCCGTCGGGGACGGCCGTGAGGTCGATTTCGGGCCGCGCATGCTGACGAAGCAGCCCACCCCACCGCCAGACTCATCTCGGTCACGAAGGCCACCGTCGAGCCCGCGACGCCCCTTCCCGGCCGGATATCGGGTGGGCGTACGGAGCTTCCCGGCGGCGTCGACCGTGCTCGCCGGCCGTCCGGTACCTCGGCCTCGCTACCGCTCGGGACGCTCCGCCGGCTTCGGCTGCTTCCGACGTCGCTGCTGGCGGTCGCTGAACCGCGCTTCCACGAGGGCTGCGTCGAAGCGCACCGCATCGCGATCGAGCTCCCACGTTCCCCGGACGGTGAGTGGGTGCTCGAGTGGGTCCTCGGTGGCGTTCACCTCGAAGGTGACGGTTGCGGTGCCGACGGCGCCGGCCCCGTTGAGCGCGACCCGGCCGGAGCCGCGCACTCCGAGGATGCGGAAGCGACCGCCTCGTACCGGGTCCGTCATCACGTAGTAGGCCGGGTCGTATGCGCCGGTCTCCTCGTTGTACCTCACCAGCACGGCGGGGAGGCCCTGCTGTTCGGCCAGCGTCGCCAGTCCGCTGTCGAGGAGCTCCTGGTTCATCATCAGGGCGAGCTCATTCCCGCCGCACACGAGGCGCCGGGCGGGTCGCGGCGAGAGCCGCATCCCCGGCACCCGCGCCTCGAGCAGCTCGAGCCGGTTGGTCATGGCCCTGGTGGGCGGACCGGTCTCGATCGCCACCGCCGCGTCGCTCTCGGCCGCCAGCCGCTGCTTGGGTCCGTCGTTGCGGTAGGCGCCCAGCCGGTGGCGGTACGACAGGAAGCACTTGGCGGTGCGAAGCGTCCGCTGCGCCGCGGGATTCTCCGTCCGGATGCCGCGCAACCGGTCGAGGTCGTCGGGCGCACCGACCTTGCCGAGCCGCTCGACCGCCCGTTGCACCACCATGGGGTCGTCCGCCGTGATCGCCGTGCGCAACCCGACGAGCGACGACGGGCTGGCGTTGCGGCCCAGTGCCGCCACCGCCTTCAGCCGCATCGCCTGGTCGACTTCGGGGTCGAGGGCGAGGGCCGCCAGGGTGCGGTTGAGCCCGCGCGGCTCCCTCGCCACCAGCTCGATGAACGCTTCGCTGCGCCCGGGCGTCCACGGACTTGATCGGACCAGAGCCCGCAGCTCGGCCGTGGACGTGGGCGTCCCGTCTCCGCCGGCCATGTCAGCACCCCTCCCGGATCGTGCAGTGGTCGTCCATCGTGTTCCCCTGCGAGTTTGTGAGCAACACGGCGTTGCGGGTGTCGCGCACGCCGCCGACGAAGGGCACGCACCCGGTCTGGGCCATCAGGTTGTTGCGCCCCGAGGTCGAGGTCGGGCACGGCCCCGCCGGTAGGGCGTTGTGGTTGTGCGGCAGCCCCAGGAAGTGGCCGACCTCGTGGGCGAAGGTCCGGGACAGGCCCTCGTCGTCCGAGTCGATGCCGCCGGCCAGGAGCCCGTCGTCCTTGGACTGCTTGCCGCAGTCGCCGGGCCTGGGCGAGAGGCCGAGCAGCGTGCCGGAGATGTTCCGCACCACGAAGGCGTCGATTCCGTCGTTGTCCACGTAGAACGACTCCCACAGGTCGCGGGCCTCGTCGCTGTCGGCGATGTCGGCCATGCCGTCGGCGTCGTCGTCGTCGATCGAGTAGTGCAGCACCCGCCCCACACCCACCCCCTGCGGCCGGTAGATGTTGCGGATCCGATAGACGGAGTAGTCGACCTCGATCCGGGCGTCGGCCCGCGCCGTGTCGCTCAGGGTGTCGAAACCCACGGCGATGACGTTCACGTGGACGTGGTCGCCGTCGAGGCCGTCGGCCATCTGCCGGAACGAGACCGAGGCGGTGACGCCCGACGGGTCGGGCGGGACGAGTCCCCGCCGGAACCCGAACAGCCGGAAGAGCACCGACTGGTCCTGTGAGAGATCGGCGTCCACGCACTCCAGCATGTCTCTCACGCTGATGTCCATGACACCTCCCCTACTGGAGCGAGATGAGCATGTCGACCATGCCCAGATCGCTGTCGAGCGCGGTCAGCGCCTTTCCGAGCACCGCCCCCGTGGCGGCAGCCGGATCGGTGACCCGCCGGGCGTACCCGGTCGTCGCCGAGGTGGTGAGCATGTCGCCGACCCCGATGGGTGACGGGCCGGCGTCAGCCTTGACCGACACCTTGCCCATGATCGAGATGGGGGCGCGCAGCGGTCCCTTGCCGGGATCCCGGTCGAGGATGACACCAGGCCGGTAGCGGCCCGCACCGGCGACCACACCGATCACCCGGCGGTCGTGCTCGTGCGCGCACGGGTGCAGCCGGCCGTCGGCCTCGAGCACCATCACCGTGCCCGGCTCGGCGTCGTCGGGGTCGGCCACGTCGAAGTCCTCGGCGGCGTCGCCGTTCCTGAGGATGATGTCGCCGGTGGCCCCGTTGAGGTGGATCGTCTCGTTGCCGGCGTCGTTGCGGATGCGCAGGTCGCCCTCGTTGTCCTCGGCGCCGAGCCACAGCTGCGCGGTGCCGGCGTCGAAGCGCAGCGCCTCGCGCCCGTTGCCGTCGTAGACGAAGATGTCGCCCTCGTTGCCCTGGGCGCCGATGAACAGCTGGGCGTTGCCCCCGTCGAGCCGCATCGACTGGCGCCCGGCACTGTCGTGGATGACGATGTCGCCCTCGTTGCCGGCGGCGCCGAGGTACAGCGCGGCGTGCTCACCGTTGAAGTGGAGGACCTGCCGCCCCGCGTTGTCGTGGGCGATGATGTCGCCCTCGTTGCCCTCGGCCCCGATGCGCAGGATGGCGTTCCCGGCATCGACGTGGAACGCTCGCCGCCCCTCATCGTCGATCAGCTCGAGGTCGCCCTCGTTGCCGGGCGCGCCGAGGCGCAGCCAGGCGGTGGACGAGTTGAAGTCGAGGACGTTCCGGCCGCCACCGTCGCGCACCTGGATGTCGCCCTCGTTGCCGGCTGCGCCGACGCGGAGCACAGCGTTGCCTCCGTCGAAGTGGAGGACAGTGCGTCCCTGCTGGTCCTGGACCTCGATGTCGCCCTCGTTGCCGGTGGTGCCGATGCGCAGCCACGCCGAGGCACCGTCGAAGGACAGGGCGTCGTGGCCCGCGCCGTCACGGATCCGCAGGTCGCCCTCGTTCCCGGCGGCGCCGAGGTAGAGCACGGCGTCGGCGGCGTCGAGGTAGACGGTCTGGCGACCGGTGGCATCGGTGCCTACCACGCCACCGGCGTGCCCTTCGGTGCCGACGTGCAAGGCGGCCGTGCCCCCGTCGAGGTGGGCGACGCGGCGCCCGAGGGCGTCGTACACGGCGACGTCGCCCTCGTTGCCGTCGGCGCCGAAGTGGCCGGCCGCCTCGTCGCCGTCGAGCCGGATCGCCGGGCCGGCCGCACTGTCCCGGACGATGACCACACCGCTGCTTCCCGCCGCCCCCAGCGTGAGCTCGCCCGTCGCCGCGTGGTAGGTGAGCACGGTCGCGCCCGCGCTGTTGACGACCATCAGGTCGCCGTGGGCACCGGAGGCCCCCAGCGTCAGGCTGGCGTCGCCGCCCTGGAGTCGCACGGTGTCGTCGCCACCGGCGCCAGCGAGAGCGAGGTCGCCGGTGTTGCCGGCTGCCCCGAGGCGGAGGCGCCCGGCCGAAGCGTCGAACGAGAGCGCGTCGGCGAGCGCCCCGCCGACGGCGTGCCGGGTCACGACGTTGCCGGCCTGGTCGATCCGTGCGATCTCGGCGCCGTCGCCGTTCTGCAGGATCAGGTCGTGATCCACGACCTCCACGTCCTTGTTGAACGTCGGCATGTGCGTCTCTTCCCCCTTGGAGGGCCGGGGCGGATGCTGCGCCCGGCGGCGGCAAACGACAGATGCACCACCTCTGCCGCCTGATACAACGGGTGCCACCGCATATCCGGATCTCAACCAGTTGAAGGCCGGCTGGGTGGCGACGCCGCCGAGAAGCCGCTCGGCAAGGTGCTGCTCGCAGGAACCGGCATCGCCGCTCGGGCAGTCGGATCGCCCGAGAACGGCCCGGCGCTGCGCCCGGGAACACCGTCCGCGAGCCCGGCCCCGACACTTCATGGTGCTGGCCGCCAAGCAGAGTGCGCTGCGATCAGGCGGCGTGCCATCGCCTGAGCCCCCCGAGTCGATCGGCCTACAGTGGCAGGCGCTGTGGCCACCGCCGACCTGAGGGAGCTGGGGCGCGATGCGTTCGAGCGCCGAGCGTGGGGCGACGCGTACAGACAGCTGTCTGGCGCGGACGAGCACGCCGAGCTGACGGCGGTTGACCTTGAGCGCCTGGGGATCGCTGCTCTCCTGGTCGGGCACGACGACGCTGGGGTGCATGCCTTGGAGCGCGCGCACGGCGCGCTGCTGGCCGACGGCGAGGTGGCAGCCGCCGTTCGGTGTGGGTTCTGGATCGGCTTGACCTTGCTTCAGCGTGGCCAGCACGCGCCCGGCGGTGGCTGGATGCTGCGGTGCGAGCGCATGCTGGACGAGGCGTCGCTGGACTGTGTCGAGCGAGGATTCCTGTTGATCCCGCGGGCGCTGAAGGCGTTGGAGAGCGGGGATGCCTCGACTGCGCTCCCGGTGTTCGACGAGATCGCCCAGTTGGCGGAGCGGTTCGGCGATGCGGACCTGGTGGCGCTCGGCCGGTTGGGTCGCGGCCGAGCGCTGGTTCGCACCGGGGAGGCGGCGCGAGGGATCGGCATGCTGGATGAGGCGATGGTCGGGGTGACCACCGGTGAGGTGTCGCCGATCGCGGCGGGGATCGTGTACTGCGCCGTCATCATCACCTGCCGGGAGGTCTGCGATTGGCGCCGAGCCCAGGAGTGGACGGCCGCGCTGAGCAGCTGGTGTGAGACCCAGCAGGAGCTCAGACCGTACAGGGGCCAGTGCCTGGTGCATCGCTCGGAGATCATGCAGCTCAAGGGCGAGTGGGCCGACGCGATGGAGGAGGTGCAGCAGGCGTGCGTGCACCTTTCGGACCCGCCCGGGGATCCGGTGCTGGGCATGGCCCGGTATCAGCTTGCCGAGCTGCTCCGGCTGCAGGGCGCCTACGCCCGGGCCGAGGAGGCCTACCGCCAGGCGAGCCAGTGTGGCCACACGGTGCAACCCGGGCTGGCGCTGCTGCGGCTCGCCCAGGACCGGCTGGACGACGCGACAGCGGCCATACGTCACGTGGTCGATGACGCCGATGACCACGTGGAGCGGGCGAGGATTTTGGCGGCCTTCGTGGAGATCACGCTGGCCGCCGGCGACGTCGACGCTGCCCGATCCGCCACCGATGGTCTGGACCAGCTGGCAGCCGCCTTCGACTCCTCGTTCCTGCGCGCGGCCGCTGCCCGAGGCCGCGGCGAGGTGCTCCTGGCTGACGGTGACGCCCCCGCCGCCTGCAGAGTGCTCCGCGCTGCGTGGCGAGCGTGGCAGGAGCTTGACGCGCCGTACGAGGCGGCGCGGGTGCGCGTGCTGGTCGCCCGCGCGTGCGGCCAGCTCGGCGACCACGACACCGCGGAGATGGAGCTCGACGCGGCCCGCGCCGTTTTCGAGGCGCTCGGCGCGGCGCCCGCCCTCGCCCGGGTGGAAGAGCTGTCCCGGCGTCCCGCGCCCGGCTCGCCAGCCGGGGTGACCCGGCGTGAGCTCGAGGTGCTTCGGCTCGTCGCGGCCGGGAACACGAACCGGGAGATCGCCGGCTCGCTGGTGATCAGCGAGAAGACCGTGGCCCGCCACCTCACCAACATCTTCGCCAAGCTGGGCGTCTCGTCACGTTCCGCGGCGACGTCGTACGCCTACGAGCACGATCTGATGCGGCAGCGGTAGGAAGCCTCTACGCAGAAGTTCGTACGCGGCGGTGCACGCGGATTTGCGCATTGCGTCCGATGCGGCCGCCACCCCGCCTGGCGGACACTCGTCGTGTGGTTCAACGAGGACGGGGAGGAACGGCGATGCCGCTGGCTGGTCGAGGATCGGCTGCTGTCATGTCAGGGGCCGCGGCGACGGTGGCAGCTGTTGCCGCGGCGGTCGTGGGTGTGCTGGGGTTGATCGCCGCGCCCGCGGCTGGCGCACCGGCCGGGAGGTCTGCCGCAGACGTCTATCGCATCGGCGACGTTCTTGCCGGCCCGTCCCCGCCGCCCGTGGGGTCATCGACGTTGGTGCGTACCGATCGCGGGGTGTCGGCCAGGCTCGAGACCACCGCGCTGCGTCCGGGGGCGGTGGTCACGCTGTGGTTGGTCGTGTTCAACGACCCCGACGGATGCCAGGCCGGGATTCCGAACCTGTCGCGATGCGGTCCCGGCGACGCGCACGCTGGTCGGGGCGGGGTGTCACCGAACTACGGGGCCGGCCGCGTCGTCGGCGAGGACGGCACCGCCGAGTTCGGCACCCACCTTCGGGTGGGTGACACCTCACGGGCCCTCGTCGGCCCGGGGCTGGTCAACCCCCGCGGCGCCGAGGTGATCCTGGTCCTCAAGGCCCACGGACCGAAGATCCCACATCTGCTGTCCGACCAGTTGCACACCTTCGCCGGTGGCTGCGCCGACCAGAGCGACGTGCCCCCGGGCGCACGACCCGAGCTCGTCGGCCGCCCGGGACCCAACGACTGCGCCGAGATCCAAGTCAGCGTCCACAGCGCCGCGGCATGACGACGGAGGCCCCCGTGACCTGTCTCATCGCGTCGACGAGCTGGGAAGCCTGGAACGCCTTCGCTCGACACGCCGCGACGGCTCCCGGAGACCTCGCTCCCGACACACGGGCCACGGTCATCACGACGGGCTCCCGCGGTGAGCGGTCCCGGTCAACGATGAGGAACCTCACCGTGCAGCCACGGTCAGAGCACGGGGTCGCCGAGGCGTGGGACGCGATCGCAACCCGCTTCGACCGCTACGTAACCCCTCAAGCCCTCCAGTTCGGAGCACGCGTGCTCGACCACGTCGGCGTGCGGCCCGGCATGCGGCTGCTCGACGTCGCCGCCGGTAGTGGGGCCGTCGCCCTCCCGGCCGCGGCACGGGGTGCCGAGGTCGTCGCTACCGATCTTGCGCCGAGCATGCTCCAGCGGCTGGCGGCCCGGGCCCGCGCCGCGGGCCTCTCGACGGTGACGGCGCTGGTCATGGACGGCACGGCGCTCCAGTTCCCCGAGGACAGCTTCGACATCGCTGTCTCCCTCAACGGCGTCTCGGTGTTCACCGACACGGCCGGCGGGTTGCGCGAGATGGCCCGAGTCACCAAACCAGGGGGCCGCGTTCTCGTCGTCAGCTTCGGCGCACCCACATCCATGGAGTTCTCCCATTACGTCCTAGGAGCGCTGCAGACCACGGTCCCCGAGCTCACGCCGCTCCCCGAACAGCCCTCGCCGCTGTCGTCGAAGGTGGCCGAACCGGGCGAGGTCCACCGACAACTCGCCGATGCCGGGCTGGTGGACGTCGACGTCGAAGCTCGCACCTGGCACATGCACTTCTCATCCGGCGAACACCTCTGGAACGTCGTCACCTCGAGCACCCCGAACTGGGCGGCCCTGACCGCCCACCTGGCCGCCGGCCGAGCAGGCGCGGTGCAGCAGGTACTCGACGGGATGCTGCGCGAGCGCTCCGGAGGCGGGCCCGGGGCGGTGCTCGACGCCGGGGTGAACATCGGGATCGGCACCAAGCCGACCTCAGCAGCGCACGGCCCGTCACCTCATCCCACCGAGGACCTCGGACACGGCCAGGAGCGCTCAACCAGAACGCAGCCAGTCAACCAGCCAGAGCACAGATGAGGGAGGAGACATGATCCTGGTCACGACCAAGGTCGCCGATTTCGAAAGGTTTCTGAAGACCTTCTCGACAGTGGGCGTCGGAAAGCGAACGGAGCATGGATCCAGGCACTCGCATGTCTTCCGCGATCCCGAGGATGCGAGCCGGGTGTGGGTCGTGTTCGACTGGGACCTGGCGGACTACGAACAGTTCTTCGCCGACCCAGAGGTCCCGGCAATCTTTCAGGAGGCCGGGGTGCAAGGCCGACCCGTAAGGGCCGAGTCCGCCGGCGAGTACGGCGCCTGATCGGGACGCGTCGCAGTTCAAGCGCAACAGACCGCGCGAACGATGGTGACCCCGGACAACGCTTCCGGTCGGAAGGCGCGTGTCGCGTGCGTTCTCCGCGCACGTCCTGGTCGCTCCACCCTGTGCGCGGGATCCCCGAATCGGTCGCGCCGGTGAACCACGTCCGGCCGGCGCTGGGTGAGGAACACGGTTTCCGGCTCGTGCTCCAGGTCGATGCCGCCGCGCCGACCGGATACCGGTTGATTCAGGTGCGGGGGGCTCAACGCGACAAGAAATGAGCTGCGTCGACCGGGTCGTGGTGTCCGGCGGCGTGGGCCTCGGGCGCGGCGTTCCAGGTCGGCAGGGCTCGGCGCAGGTCTCGGGGGCCCTCGATGGTGATCGCACCCGAGCGCACCACGTCGGCCCACGCCAGGTGGCCGAGGTGCCAGCGGGCGAAGGCTACGGGGTCGTCGATCCTGACGGTGACGTCGTCGCCGAAGCCGGGATCGAACCGGCAGATCTCAGCGCCGCCCCGCTCCACGAGCAGCCACACGTTCCGCCGACCGCGGTTGTGGAAGTCGAACCGCACCACGACTCGTCGCTCCGGCAACAGTTCGGTCCGCAGGTACGACTGGGCCCATGACCACAGCACGGCGTCGGGGTCGGCATGCTCGGTGGTCAGGTCGGTCCACTCCTCGGCCCAGTCGCTCAGCGCGCGCAGCACCGGCCACATCGCCTCCGCCGCGGGCGTGGGTTCGTAGCGTGAGCCCCGCCCGTCGGGCTTGGGGCGGATCGCCACCAACCCCGCTCGTTCCAACTCCCGCAGCCGCCGGGTCAGCAGCGCCCGCGACAGCCCCGGCGCCCCGGCGGCGATCTGGTTGAACGTGTGGCACCCGAGGAGCAGGTTGCGCAGGATGATCGGCGTCCACCGCTCGGCGAAGATCTCCGACCCCCGGGCGATCGGGCAGAACTGGCCGTAGCTGCGCATGCAGCCAGTGTGTGCCACTGCACCCGGTCGCGCCAGTTCACATCGTGAACCCCGACGTGGGCCGTGGTTCACATCCTGTCCTTGCCATCTCTGCCGCCGGCCGGGATGGTGGTCCCATGAGCCATGACGCGGGCGAGGAACCGGCCGCCACCATGGCCGCCACGCGTCGCGACGGACACAGCTGGGAGGGCGTGTCCGTTGCCGCTGAGCGCTACGAGCAGGACCTCGTGCCCGCGCTGTTCGAGCCGTGGGCCGGCGTCCTCCTGGACCTCGCCGCCGTCGGGCCCGGCGACCGGGTAGTCGACCTGGCCTGTGGCACCGGCGTGGTCGCCCGCGCTGCCGCCCGGCGCGTCATGCCGGGCGGGCACGTCTGCGGCCTCGACGTCAACGAGGACATGCTCGCCGTCGCCCGGCGCGCCGGTGCCGACATCGAGTGGCGACACGCGGATGCCAGCCGCACCGGCCTGCCGGACGGCTCCTTCGACGCCGCGTTGTGCCAGCAAGGCCTGCAGTTCGTCCCCGATCGGCGGGCCGCCCTGAGAGAGCTCCACCGTGTCCTCGCGCCCGGCGGCCGGGCGGTGATCGCCACCTGGTGTGCCGCCGACGACGGGGACGCCGGCTACATCCCGATCACTGAGGCGCTCCAGCGCCACCGGCCCGGCGACCCCGACCCACTCGGGTTCATCGCTGCCATCTTCGCCCTCAGCGACGGCGCCGAAGTGGCGCTGCTCGCCCAGGCCGCCGGCTTCGACGACGTCTCCGTCGAGCGGCGCACCGCCACGGTGAGGTTCCCGTCGGCTGAGGCGTGGGTGGAGGCGTTCCTCGGCGCCGCCCCGGTCCCGAGCGTCTCGAGCCTCGCCCCCGCCACCCGGGCCGCGATCATCGCGGACGCCGCCACCGCCCTCCAGCCCCATCTCGGCCCAACCGGCCTCGCCTTCCCCCTGCACACCAACATCGTTCTCTGTCGCGCTCGACCAGCGAGCATCTGAAGGCGCCGGTGCGTAGTTGCCGGCGACGCGCACGCCGGTGCCGGTGCGGGCCCGTTCGGCCTCGTCCCGCCGGCGCCGGGCCACCTCCTCGCGGGCC
>JBOGHR010000121.1:0-6833 GCA_050744905.1 Acidimicrobiales bacterium | reverse complement strand
CACCTCCCCACCTCGCCGGCGGGCGCCCCACCGGAGCCGGCCCCGCCCATGGGGACGCGCAGGCCGTGGTCGGCCGCCACCCGCCGGGCCAGCGCGTAACCGGCGTCGGCGTGGCGCAGCACGCCGGTGGCGGGGTCGTTCCACAGCATCAGCTCGGCCCGCCGGCCGGCGTCGTCGGTGCCGTCCACCACCAGCTGGGCCCCGGCGTGGACCGACTTGCCCATCCCCACCCCGCCCCCGTGGTGCACGGCCACCCACGACGCCCCCGACGAGGCCGCCACCAGGGCGTTGAGCACCGGCCAGTCGGCCACCGCGTCGGAGCCGTCGGCCATGGCCTCGGTCTCCCGGTGGGGCGACGCCACCGAGCCGGCGTCGAGGTGGTCCCGGCCGATCACCACCGGCGCCGACACCTCGCCCCGGCGCACCAGGTCGTTGAAGCGCAGGGCGGCCTCGTGGCGCTCCCCCAGGCCCAGCCAGCAGATGCGGGCGGGCAGGCCCTGGAACCGCACCCGCTCGGGGGCCAGGGCCATCCAGCGCTGGAGCAGCGGGTCGCCGGGGAAGGCATCGCGCACGGCCGCGTCGGTGGCGGCGATGTCCGCCGGGTCGCCGGAGAGGGCCACCCACCGGAACGGCCCCTTGCCCTCGCAGAACAGTGGGCGCACGTAGGCGGGGACGAAGCCGGGGTAGGCGAAGGCGTCGGCGAAGCCGCCGGCGCGCGCCTCGCCCCGCAGGTTGTTGCCGTAGTCGAACACCTCGGCGCCCGCCCGCTGGAAGCCCACCATGGCCTCGCAGTGGCGTGCCATGGCCTCCCGGGCCCGGCGCACGTGCTCGTCGGGGCGCTCGGCCCGCAGGGTGGCCGCCGCCGACGGCGTCAGGTCGGGGGGGACGTAGCCGTGCAGGGGGTCGTGAGCCGACGTCTGGTCGGTGACCACGTCCACCGGCGCCCCCCGTTCGAGCAGGGCGGGGAAGGCGTCCGCCGCGTTGGCGACCACGCCCACCGACCGCGCCCGGCGCTCGGCCACCGCGGCGGCGCAGCGGGCCAGGGCGTCGTCGAGGGAGTCGGCCCGCTCGTCGAGGTAGCCCTCGCGCAGGCGCCGCTCGATGCGGGCGGCGTCGACCTCCACGCACAGCGCCACCCCACCGTTCATGGTGACGGCCAGCGGCTGGGCCCCCCCCATGCCGCCCAGCCCGGCGGTGAGCACCAGCCGCCCGGCCAGCGTCCCGCCGAAGCGCTGGTCGGCCACCGCCGCGAAGGTCTGGAACGTGCCCTGGAGGATCCCCTGGGTGCCGATGTAGATCCAGCTCCCGGCCGTCATCTGCCCGTAGGCCATCAGCCCCAGGGCCTCCAGGCGCCAGAACTCGTCCCAGGTGGCCCACTCCGGCACCAGCAGGGAGTTGGCCAGCAGGACCCGGGGCGCCAGCTCGTGGGTGCGCAGGACCCCCACCGGCTTGCCCGACTGGACGAGCAGGGTCTGGTCGCCGCCCAGCCGCTCCAGCTCGCCCACGATGGCGTCGAAGGCGTCCCAGCTGCGGGCCGCCTTCCCCCGCCCGCCGTACACCACCAGCTCGTCGGGCCGCTCCGCCACCTCGGGGTCCAGATTGTTCATCAGGCACCGCAGCGCCCCCTCCTGCGCCCAGCCCCGGCACCGCAGGGTCGTCCCCCTCGGGGCCCGGACCGGGCGGGGCCCGCTCACGCCAGCGCCACCGGGCTGGCCCGCAGCACGGCGCCCGAGCGCACCAGGTCCTCGGCGGCGGCCAGGTCGGGTGCGACGAAGCGGTCGACGTCCATCCGGGGGACGGACCGGCGCAGGCGGGCGAGGACGGCGCCGGTGGCCGGCCCCGGCGGCAGCCCCCGCAGCTCGACCGCCTCGGCCGCGCACACCAGCTCGATGGCCACCACCCGCATGGCATCGGCCACCGCCGCCCGCAGCTGGCGGCAGGCGTTCCACCCCATCGACACGTGGTCCTCCTGGCCGGCGCTGGTGGAGATGCTGTCGCACGACGACGGGGCGGCCCACGCCTGCAGCCGGTTCACGGCGGCGGCGGCCGTGTAGTGGGCCAGCATGAACCCGGAGTTGGCGCCGGCGTCGACGGCCAGGAAGGGCGGGAGGCCGTCGGAGCGGGCGGGGTCCATCAGCCGGTCGATGCGGCGCTCGGCGATGGCGGCCAGGTCGGCGAGGGCCACGGCGGCGAAGTCGGCGGCGAAGGCCAGGGGCTGGCCGTGGAAGTTGCCGGTCGAGGCCACCTCGCCGGTGGCAGGGAACACCACCGGGTTGTCGGTGACCGACCCCAGCTCCACCTCGGTCACCTGCCGGGCCCAGCCCACCACGTCCCGGCACGCCCCGTGGACCTGGGGGGCGCAGCGCAGCGAGTAGGCGTCCTGGACGGCGTGGGGCAGGTCCCGGTGCGAGGCCAGGGCGGGGGAGGCGTCGAGCAGGGCCCGCAGGTTGGCGGCCACCGCCGCCTGGCCGGGGTGGGGCCGCAGGGCCTGGATGGGGGCAGCGAAGGCGGCGTCGGTGGCCCGCAGCGCCTCCACGCTGAGGGCGCAGGCCACGTCGGCCGTGGGCAGCAGCACGTCGAGGTCGGCCAGGGCCAGGCACAGGTGGGCCAGCATCCCCTCGGTGCCGTTGAGCAGGGCCAGGCCCTCCTTGGCGGTCAGCGCCAGGGGCTCGATGCCGGCGGCGGCCAGGGCGGCGCCGGCGTCGGCCCGCCGGCCGGCGCCGTCGAGCACCCAGCCGTTCCCGCACAGCACGATGGCGGCGTGGGCCAGGGGGGCCAGGTCCCCCGAGGCGCCGAGGGACCCCAGCTCGGGCACGGCCGGGGTGATGCCGGCGTTGAGCAGCGCCGCCACCGCCCGGACCAGGTCGGGGCGGACGCCCGAGTGGCCGGCGGCCAGGGCCCGGGCCTTGAGCACCTGCATGGCCCTCACCACCTCGGGCTCCACGTCGGCCCCCATGCCGGCGGCGTGGCTCTGCACCAGGGCGTACTGCACCCGGTCCACCTGCTCGGGCGGGACGCGGGTGCCCGCCAGGGCACCGAACCCGGTGGTCACGCCGTAGACCACCCGCCCGTCGGCGATGGCCGCCTCCACGGTGGCGCGCGCCGGCGCCATGGCCTCGTCCAGGTCGCCCGCCACCTCGACCCGCTCCCGGTGGCGGGCCACGGCCACCACCTCGGCCACGGTGAGGGGGCGGCGCCCGACGGTCACCATCCCGGCATCTTGTCGCGTACGCCCGGCCGGGGCGCCGGTACCCTGGGAGCGACCGGCGGGGGCCGCCCGCCGCCGGCCCCGACGTCGGCGGAGGACGCGATGAGCGAGATCACCGAGAGCCCCTCGCCCGATCTCCACACCGTGGTCATCCGCTTCGCCGGGGACTCGGGCGACGGGATGCAGCTCACCGGCGACCGCTTCACCATCGCCAGCGCCGTGTTCGGCAACGACCTGGTGAGCGTGCCCGACTACCCGGCCGAGATCCGGGCCCCGGCGGGCACGGTGGCCGGCGTCTCCGCCTTCCAGATCCACATCTCCGACCACGACATCACCACCCCGGGCGACGCTCCCAACGTGCTGGTGGCCATGAACCCGGCCGCCCTCAAGGCCAACGTGGCCGAGGTGGCCCCCGGCAGCACGATCATCGTGAACGCCGACGCCTTCGACGAGCGCAGCCTGGCCAAGGCCGGGTACCCGGCGAACCCGCTCACCGACGGGTCCCTGTCGGGGTTCACCGTCTACGAGGTGCCGATGACCTCCCTGACCCTGGAGGCGACCAAGCCGAGCGGCGCCCGGGCCCGCGACGCCGAGCGGTCCAAGAACTTCTTCGCCCTCGGCCTGCTGTCGTGGATGTACACCCGGCCCGTCGAGCTCACCCTGAACTGGATCGAGCAGCGCTTCCGGTCGAGGCCCGAGGTCATGGCCGCCAACACCCTGGCCTTCAAGGCGGGCTGCAACTTCGGCGAGACGGCCGAGCTGTTCGGGGCGCCCTACCAGGTCAAGCCCACCGTCTTCGCCCCCGGCAGGTACACCAACGTCACCGGCAACACCGCCCTGGCCTGGGGCCTCATCGCCGCCGCCCACCTCGCCCGGCTGCCCCTGTTCCTGGCCTCGTACCCCATCACGCCGGCGTCGGACATCCTCCACGAGCTGTCCCGCCACAAGCACCTCGGCGCCCGCACCGTGCAGGCGGAGGACGAGATCGCCGCCGCCGGCATGGCGCTGGGCGCCTCGTTCGGGGGCCACCTGGGCGTCACCACCACCAGCGGCCCGGGCATGGACCTCAAGGCCGAGACCATCGGCCTGGCCGTCAGCCTGGAGCTGCCGCTGCTGGTCGTGGACGTGCAGCGGGCGGGACCGTCCACCGGCCTGCCCACCAAGACCGAGCAGTCGGACCTGCTCATGGCCATGTTCGGCCGCCACGGCGAGGCCCCCCTGCCGGTGGTGGCGGCCCGCGCCCCCGCCCACTGCTTCGACGCCGCCGTGGAGGCCGCCCGCATCGCCCTCAAGTACCGCACGCCGGTGATCCTGCTCAGCGACGGGTCGCTCGCCAACGGCGCCGAGCCGTGGCGCCTGCCCGCCGTCGAGGACCTGCCCGACATCGCCGTGGACTTCGCCACCGCCCCCAACTGGACCGGCCCCGACGGGTCGCCGCAGTTCCTGCCCTACCTGCGCGACCCCGACACGCTGGCCCGCCCGTGGGCCGTCCCCGGCACGCCGGGGCTGGAGCACCGCATCGGCGGGCTGGAGAAGGCCGACGGCACCGGCGCGGTCAGCTACGAGGCGGTCAACCACGAGCTGATGGTCCGCACCCGGGCCGCCAAGGTGGCGGGCATCGCCGCCGACATCGCCCCCCTGGAGGTGGACGACCCCACCGGCGACGCCACCGTGCTGGTCCTGGGCTGGGGGTCGAGCTACGGGTCCATCGGCGCCGCCGTGGAGCGGGTGCGCCGGCGGGGGCGGGCGGTGGCCCACGCCCACCTGGTCCACCTGAACCCCTTCCCGGCCAACCTGGGCGAGGTGCTGGCCCGCTACCGCAAGGTGCTGGTCCCCGAGATGAACCTCGGCCACCTGGCGATGCTCGTGCGGGCCGAGTTCCTTGTCGACGCCCGGGCCGTGACCAAGGTCCAGGGCCAGCGGTTCCTGTTCGCCGAGGTGGAGTCGGCCATCCTCGCCCTGATGGAGGAGCGATGACCGCGCCGGGCGGGGTCGGGGCCCCCGCCTTCGGCGAGGAGGCGGGGTTGGGGCCCCGCCGGGGGGAGGAGCGATGACCGCGCCGGGCGGTGCCGCGCCGGGCGGTGCGTCGTCGGACAACGGCGGGGCGCCCGCCACCACCAAGAAGGACTGGGCCAGCGACCAGGAGGTCCGCTGGTGCCCCGGGTGCGGCGACTACTCGATCCTCACCGCCGTGCAGATGCTGATGCCCGAGCTCGGGGTGCGCCGGGAGAGCACCGTGTTCGTGTCGGGCATCGGCTGCTCCAGCCGGTTCCCGTACTACATGAACACCTACGGCATGCACGGCATCCACGGCCGCGCCCTGCCCCTCGCCACCGGCCTGGCCGTGAGCCGGCCCGACCTCGACGTGTGGGTCGTCACCGGCGACGGCGACGGCCTGTCGATCGGCGGCAACCCCCTGATCCACGCCCTGCGGCGCAACGTCGACCTCACCATCCTGCTGTTCAACAACCAGATCTACGGGCTCACCAAGGGCCAGTACTCCCCCACCAGCGAGCTGGGCAAGGTCACCAAGTCGACCCCGTTCGGCTCGGTCGACCACCCCTTCAACCCGGTCAGCGTGGCGCTGGCCGCCGAGGCCACCTTCGTGGCCCGCACCCACGACCTCGACCGCCGCCACATGATGGAGACCTTCCGGCGGGCCCACGACCACCGGGGCGCCGCCTTCGTCGAGATCTACCAGAACTGCAACGTGTTCAACGACGGGGCGTTCCAGCAGATCACCGCCCGCGAGGCCCGGCCGTCCATGCTCATCCCCCTGGCCCACGGCCGGCCGGTGCGGTTCGGCGCCGACGGCGAGCTGGGTGTCACCGTGGACGGCCAGGGCCGGGCCGAGGTCGTGCGGGTGGCCGACGTGGGCGAGGACGCCATCCTCGTCCACGACGAGCGCCGCCCCGAGCCGAGCCTGGCCTTTCTGCTCTCCCGGCTGGCCCGCGGGCCGTCCGAACCCACGCCCATCGGCGTGTTCCGGGCCGTGGAGCGCCCCGACTACGGCAGCCTGGTCGACCAGCAGCTGGTGGGGGCCCGGGAGCGCCAGGGCCCCGGTGACCTGGCCGCCCTCCTGGCCTCGGGCACCACCTGGGAGGTCTGACCGGGGGGCCGGGCGGCGTCAGCCGGCGGCGGCCACCTGGTCGTCCCGGGAGACGCCGAAGATCTCGACGAGGCCGGCGATCTCCAGGATGCGCAGGGTGCCGGGCCGGCAGTTGGCCAGCGTGAGCTCGCCGCCCCGCCGGCGGACCGAGCGCAGGGCCCGCACCAGGACGCCGATGCCGGTGCTGTCGATGAAGGCCAGGTGCTCGAGGTCGAGCTGCACGGACAGGTTCCCCTGGCCGTCGATGAGCTCGCCCAGCGCCTCTCCCAGCACCGGCGCCGACGCCAGGTCCAACTCGCCGACCACCCGGACCACCACGGTGGGACCCTGGCGCAGGTACTCGAGCCGCAGGGGCTCGAAGATGTCGGAAGCCACAGTCAGGAACTCCGTTCGCCACCTGAGGAGCCCTGCATGTTGAAGGCTGCGGCGGACATGATAGCGCCCGCCCAGCGGTGCCGGGAACGGCCTGGAGGCGGTCGCCGCTCGCCGGGCGGGGCTCGGCCGGTGGGGCTCGGC
>JBOGHR010000120.1:0-11990 GCA_050744905.1 Acidimicrobiales bacterium | reverse complement strand
ACATCCGGCGCACCTGCCCTCAGCACGTCGCGATCCCCTGGTACTGAGCCCCGCTGGCTTCGGCTGGCGGGGAACCGTCGTAGCCCCGGATTTCATACCGGATTTCATACCGGTCCTCGAACCGCCCTGGTTTCGGCTGGGAGGGGGGCGTCGTCGCGCTCGGCGACTTCCAGGATGAGGTTGAGCCCGTCGTCGGGGTGGTAGGTCCACGAGGCCGAGATGTCACCCCAGGTCGCATCCTGCATCCCGTCCAGTGCGCGGGTGTTGCTCATCCGAGCCCCAACCGACGCGGGCATGTCCAGAGCGGCGAGCACGCAGGCGAAGTCTTCAACGAAGTCTTCGTAGCTGGCGTCGGACATGGTGCCGGCATTCTCGCCGTCCATTGTTAGCGTCCGGCCGTCGTCGAGGATGGCGAAGCTGGGCTCGTCGTCGACTTCGCAGGATGTGGCCGCTTCCTCGATCACGGTGCCGCCTCCGCTGTCGTCGCTGTAGGCCGTCCACGCGTAGCCGAGGAACAGCATCGACCCCGCCAGCGCGAACGTCGCCATCACGGTCTGCCATGGTCTCATGGCTTTCACCCGACGTCCGAGGACCGGTCGACTGAGACGACCCGGCACGTGTACTCGGTGGCGGGCGCCTGGTCGACGCCCGCGGTCTCCTGCGTCGTGGTCTGGCCGGGCTCGACATTCTCGATGAACGCGATGCCTGTGCCGTGCTGGGTCGCCCCGTCGACCGACTCGAACGAGACCTCGACGCTGTAGTTCGAGCGCTTCGAGCTGTTGTTCGTGATGGACAGCTGGGCGGCGAGGGTGCCGGCGCCGAACGAGTCGGTGCCGCAGGACGCGATGGTGACGTCGTCGGTCTCGTCGGACTGCTGCTCGGCGACGGCTTCCTCGCCGGTGTCGGTGTTGCACGCCACGCCGAAGATGAGCGCGCAGATGGGGATCAGTCTGGGGATGATTCTGGGCATTGGGTTCCCGCCTTGTCGTTGTGGGGCGGGGCGGTTGGCTATTGCGTGGAGCGCTCAGACTCCCGGCGTTCGAGCTCGCGTCGCATGGCTTCTATGACCAGCTCGCGCAGTGACTGCTTCGAGCGGATGGCCTCGATGCGGGCCGCCTCGTGGAGTTCGTCTGGGACATCTCGGATGTGCAATGTCGCCACCGCCCCTTTCTACCCGTTGTAACCGTGGTTCCGTGGGGATGGTATCACCTTCACCCATGCTTGCAACACAAGCAAGGGTGCAGATGTGGCAAGGTAGGTGCAACAGAACGAGCAAGCCCCCACGCCGCTGGTGACGGCTGGGGGCGTGGCCAGCACACTGGAGGTGCGGGCATGGGCAGCATAGACCGGGCGGCAGCCGACCCCGAAGAGCAGGTCGACGTCGAACAGCTCGCCGCCGCCGCCGACGCGACGCTGCGCGAGCTCGTCGAACTGGACGCCGTCCGTGCCGCCCGTCTCGCCGGCGCGTGGCTGGGTGCGGCGAGCGCCAGGGCGCGGGAGGAGCAGCGGGACCTCGAGTACCCGGACCCGCGGCCGCAGCATCGGCCCAAGCCCCGCCCGCAGACGCACACCTAGGTCGCCGGTCCCGGAGCACGACAACCACCGGGGGGGGGATGTTGGCCGTGTCTCGGCCTGTCGGCTGGAGTGCAGCCCACCCGGTCGACGGGCCGGGACACCCTTGAGTTACAGCGATGCATTCGACGCGCCAGCGCACCCACCAGCACACCCCGACCCTGCGACAACACGGCGACCCCACAGCGTTAAGGTCCGGAGCACTCATAATGCATCGGTCGTGGGTTCGATCCCCACCGGGCCCACCGCACCCCACTTGACCAGCAGCTAGGCCGGCTGCGCTACCGTGCTCGACCATGGCGGACAGAGGCTACAGCGCAGCAACAGTGGTGCACGGCACGAACAGCGATGCACCGGCCGGGAACTGGCTGGCATCGCTGCTGCCGTCGTGGGAGCGGAGCCTGCGGGCCTCGCGCAAGTCGGACCAGACGATCCGCTCGTACCTGCGTGAAGCCCGGATCTTCGCCGCCTGGCTCGCCGAGCGGGGAATGCCGACCGACCCGACGACGATGCGCCGCGAGCACGTCGAGGCGTTCATCGTCGCCGAACTCGAGCGCCCGCACACCCAGCATCCAGACCGCCCGATCTCAGCCGGCACCGTCGCGGGCACGTACCGGCGGCTGCAGCAGCTGTTCCGCTGGCTCGACGAGGAGGGCGAGATCACGTCGAGCCCGATGGCGAACATGTCGCCTCCGGCGCTGGACGAGGTGCCGGTGCCGGTCATCCAGACCGACAACATCCGCCGGCTGCTCGCCGTGTGCGACGGGTCGGGGTTCACGGAGCGGCGGGACACGGCGCTCGTGCGCCTGTTCGCCGACTCCGGGATGCGGTTGGCCAGCATGGCAGGGATCGAGCTCGACGACATCGCGTGGGACGTCGAGCGGGTGTCGGTGCTCGCGAAGGGCCGCAAGCACCGGGATCTGCCGTTCGGAGCGAAGACCGCGGTCGCGCTCGACCGGTACCTCCGCACCCGCGCCCGCCACGCGCACGCCCGGGAGCGGTGGCTGTGGCTGGGCCGCAAGGGCCGGCTCAGCGCGTCCGGTATCGAGCAGATGCTGAAGCGCCGCTCAGACGCGGCCGGGATCGGGCACGTGCACCCGCACATGTTCCGCCACACCGCGGCGCATCGCTGGCTGGCGTCGGGTGGGAACGAGGGCGATCTGATGGAGTTGATGGGCTGGGAGTCGCGGGACATGTTGGGCCGCTACGCGAAGTCGGCGGCGGAGGAGAGGGCCCGGGACGCTCATCGGCGGATGGCGCTCGGCGACGAGATCTGACCACCGCGCGTGTGTTCGGTTGATGCGCAGCGTGACCGGTGACACCATGTGTGCGGGCTGCACTCACTGCACAAGGGTGGCGAGGGGAAGCGTCCCGGTCGGGGGGCCGTGGCGGGGTCGCCGCCGGAGGCGACGGCGGGCACTGGTGGCGACAGCCGAATGGTGGACGGCGGACAACTAAGGACGTGGCTGGGCAGGGCCAGGGACCGGGCGACCGGGGCGAGCTACTGCCACGACCGGCTCGACCGGATGCGGGCCGACGTCGACGTACGCACCGGCAAGGCCGCGTCCGCGGTCGACTACCTCGGCGACGAATACCGCCGCATGGTCACCGAGCTGGAGGATCTGCAACGCGAGGTCGCCGAGGTCGCCATGATGCCCGAGGCCGTGGTGCTCGCCCAGATCCGGGCCGAGGTGACATCTATCAGGGTGCAGGCCCAGGAGCACTACGACTCGAACCAGGCCCGGCTCGACGAGTTCCGCCAGCTGCTCAACGACTTCGCCGAGTCAACGGGGCGCATCTCGCACGCGGCCCGACGGTTCCGCGACGGGCTCTAGCGGCTAGCAGCTAGCGCTCCCGCTCGGCCATCAGGTCGGCGAGCATGCGCTCCACCTTCTCCAGCCGCTCCCACCACTCCGGCGTCCGCCCTTCGAGATCCTGGGGCTCCCCACCGCCGAGGATGCGGTCAATGCTGCCACGCGTCCAGCCGAGAGCCTCAGCGATGTCGCGCAGAGTCCCGCGGTGGAAGGTCTCACGCTCTGCCTTCTCCACGGACCTGATGAGCCTGTCGGTCGTCCCGGCGGCGGTTGCCAGCTCTTGCTGGCTCATGCGTTGGTCCTCGCGGCGTGCTCGGATCAGGTCGGCGAGATGAGCCCATGCCTCGTCGGCCACAGGCGCCATGGTGTCCGGAATTGTCCGGAGATGTCAACCCTCCGGCACAGCATCCGGAAATAACCGGTTGACGGATCCGGACATAACCGGATACTGTGCCGGGCGTGATGAAGAGCAAGCCCGAAGCGCTCCGAGAGCTACGGCAACGCAAGGGGCACACGGTCAGGTCCTTCGCTGAGGCGTGCGACCTGAGCCGGACCCGCGTAAGCGAGCTTGAACGGGAAGCACTCGGGCTACTTCCCACGACCGCCAAGCGGATCGCTGACGCCCTCGGCGTGGAGATCGATGACGTCGCCACAATTTCCGAAGAGGTCGCGTGATGGTCGACCACCCTCGCCGCGTCGCCGACGCCCTGGACGCGACCGCGGACCTGTGCCGCACCATCGACATCAGCGACTGGACCGCCGAGGACCACGACCGGGCGCTCCGCTCCCTGGACATCGTCGCCGTCGAAGTCGTCGGTCTCGCTGCCCGCATCCGCGCAGCGAAGGTCAACAACACGCCGCGGCCGGTCCCGATGAAGCCTCGGCCCGCGCCGAAACCCGGCACGACCAAGCCTCCGCCGAAGCCTGGGAAGGGACGCTGATGACCGACCAGGCGACGTACGGCCGGATCGGCGCCCACGAGTCCTGGGCCCGCACCGAGGACCGCTCCGCCCGCACAGCGAAGGCCCGGGCGGCGTTCATGGCCGGCTTCGAACGCCAAGTCGACCCCGACGGTGTCCTGTCGCCCGACGAGCGGGCACGCCGCGCCGAGCACGCCAAGAAGGCCCACTTCGCCCGGCTGGCCACCAAGCCACGGCGGAGAGCGTCATGACGCCCGCCGGTGCCCATTTCGCCCGCCGGCGAGGGCTGTCGAGGTGGCGCACCCTGGCCCGCGGCGCGGTCCAGGTCGCCGAGTGGGTGCACGTCGCGGTGCGTACAGCGTGCCTGGCCGCGGTCATCGCCGTGTGCGGGCTGCTGGTGCTGTCGGTCGCGGTCGACCTGACCCGCCCTGATCCCGATGTGCGGCCCGCGTACCTCGACGTCGAGGCGACGCCATGACCCGGTTCGCTGTCCAGCCCGGGGACATCGTCGTGTTCTTCGGCGACCCGCACCTGGTCGACCGAATCGTCACGCGGGCTGACGGGTCGCTCGCAGCGAAGGCCGCGGACGGGTGGGGGATAGCGCTCGACGACGACGCCACGCTGCTCATCCCCGCCGCGGACGAGCGGCTGTGCGTCATCTCGGCCCAGGGGACCTCCGGATCGGATCGGGGCGTACCGCCGTGCGTCCCGGCCCGGTCCGCGGGTGGCCTGGCCCACGAGGCGTCCATTACGGACCCGCGAGGGGCAGCCGTTCCTGTCGCCTCCCGAGCTGCCGGTGACGCGGCAGCCCAGGTCACCCGATCCAGCGCAAGCCAAACGCCCGAACAGCCAGTCCCACAAGAACGTGCTGCTCGGGCGTCCGAACGAATCGGAGCGTAACCGATGGCTACCCACATCATGACCCTCGTCACCCCTGAGGGGCTGACGCTCGACCATCTGTGCCGCGACCGGCGGTGCGTGAACCCCGCCCACCTGGAGCCGGTGACAGTCGCCGAGAACCTCCGGCGTGGACACCGCGCCCGGAAGGCGGTGGCGTAGCGATGACCACCACCGAAGTGCGACCTGTGGCCGTGATGGCCGGGCGCCTCCTCGCCCTGCGGGCCGACCTCGCCAAGGTCCACGACTGGCTCACCATCTCGTGGCCCGACGACCTGCCGCCGCCCCAACCCGGCATTAGCCCCCAGATATCCGATGTCGCCGGCCTCGTGACGCTGACAGTCCACTGCTGGGCTGACGGCCAGTTCGCCCGGGCCGTCCGGCTGCTGGTGGCCGCCGTCGGCGAGGTCGACAAGGACCCGGTCGGCGACCACATGCACGTCGTCGGCCGGTTCGGCGCCGTCGAGTTCCGCGTCGTCGCCAACCGCGACCAGGTGTGCACCCGCCGCCAGGTCGGCACGACGACCGAGATGCAGCGGGACCCGTCGGCCCCGATGGTCGAGGTCGAGGTGCCCGTCTACGCCTGGGACTGCGAGCCGGTGCTCTCCGCCGAGCGGGAGCACGAGGCGATGACGTCCGACGACGCCCAGCCCATCGACGGCGCCACGCCGTTCGCCGAGCAGGCGGTGGTGTGGTGAGTGCTGTCACCGCGACCTCCGCCCGGACCGACTGGCTGGGGTGGCGGCGGCAGGGGATCGGGGCGTCGGACGTCCCGGCGATCCTGGGCCTGTCGAAGTGGGCGTCCCCGTGGTCGGTGTGGGCCGAGAAGGTCGGGCTCCTGCCGCTGGACGACACGCAGTCCGACTACGCCGAGTTCGGCCACTACGCCGAGGCGATGGTCGGTCCCTGGTTCCAGGACCGCACCGGCTTGTTCGTGGCCGGCGAGCAGATGCAGATGGAGCACCCGCTGGAGGAGTGGCGGCGCTGCACGGTCGACGGGCTCGTTTTCGAGTCGCCGAACGCCGAGACCCACCACGTCGACATGGCGCTCGGCCTGCACCAGATCAAGACCCGCGGCCCCGGTCGCCGCTGGGAAGAGATCCCGCTCGACATCGCGGCCCAGGAGCAGTGGGAGATGCACGTCTCCGGTCTGCCCCGGGCGTGGGTCTCGGTGCTGCACGGCCGGCGCCTGGCCATCTACGAGCTGGAGCGCGATCAGGCGGACATCGACTTCATCGTCGGCAAGGTCGGCGCCTTCTGGCATGACCACGTGCTGGCCGGGATCCCGCCCGAGTTGGACGGCCACGACGCCACCCTCGCGGCGCTGGCGGCCATCTACCCGGAGGCGACGCCCAAGTCATCGGTGGCGATCGACGACGTGGCCGGAGCGCTGCCGATGTTGCGCGAGGCGAAGGCCGCCCGAAAGGCCGCCGAGGAGCACGAGCAGGCCGCTGCGGCGGTCATCCGCTGGGCGATGAAAGACGCCTACGAGGGGACCTTGTCCGGCCGTCGCGCTGTGACGCTCGGATCCCAGACCCGCAAGACGACCTGCCGGCACTGCGGCGAGGTCGACGAGAGCGCGCCGTTCCGCGTCCTGCGGCCGGCCAAGGAGTTCGCATGAGCGTCCGCAACGCCGTCGCCAAGCGCGACCAGGCCGTCGCCGAGCAGTCCGAGGCCGGCAACAAGCCGACCCTGGCCCAGGTCGCCGAGCAGGTCATCCAGCGCCAGGCCCACATGCTCGACTCGATCCTGCCCGCCCACGTGGACCGGCGTCGTTTCGCTCAGATGACGATCCAGGCGGTGCGCCAGGCCCCCGATCTGGCCCGCTGCTTCCAGACCAAGCAGGGTGCGGCGAGCTTCCTGCTGGCTGTGGGTCAGGCCGCCATGGTCGGGCTGGAGCCGAACACGCCGACCCAGGACTGCTGGATCCTGCCCCGCAAGAACGATGGCGTGCAGGAGGCCCAGCTCACCATCGGGTACCGGGGCCTGCTGCGCCTGGCACGTCGATCGGGGACGATCAAGACGATCGTGGCCGAGGTCGTTCGGGAGGGCGACGAGTTCGACTACGGCTACGGCGCCGACGGGCCCTACTTGGAGTGGCGCCCTGCCGACGAGCAGGGCGAGCTGACCCACGCGTTCGCCATCGCCTGGTTCAAGGACGGCGGCCGGGCCCAGATGGTCCTCAGCCGCCGCCAGGTCGAGGCCCGGCGTGCGGTGTCCGACTCGTGGCGCAACGAGCGGGCGCGGCCCTACAGCCCGTGGACGAAGTGGACGGAGGCCATGTGGCGCAAGTCCGCCATCCGGGCGCTCGCTCCCTACCTCGATCTGTCCGTGGAGGCCGAGGCGACCCTGCACCGCGACGAGAAGCCGCTGACCTTCGACGCCGAGACCGGTGTTATCGACGTGGACGAGCCCTTCGGCGAGCTGGCCGCGGTCGAAGGAGGCAAGGAGTCGGCGGACGACGCCATCGACGCCGAAGCGACCGAGTCAGACGACAACCGCCAACAGGCGTCGGTCGAGGAAGAACCGGACGGCGAGTCGTGACCGGCCCGCAGGTCACCCATGCCCCCGACGCCCGTCGGCCGGTGATCGTCAAGCACGGAGACATCGCGATGCATCTGACGGTCATCGAGGCGCAAGCGCTCGATGTCCGCCTGGAGCGGGTCCTCGCCGGGATCGTGGGCCAGGCCCAGCCGTCGGACCGGCTCTCGGCCAAGCAGAACCGTCACCTGCACGCCCTGTTCCGTGAGCGGGGCATCACGGACCGGCACCGGACGCTGACCCGGCTGCTGGGCCGCGAGATCCAGTCGGTCAACGACCTCAGCCGAGAAGACGCCACCCACTGCATCGACGCCCTTCGCTCGGCCCCCGTCGAACCGGAGCGGACCAGATGAGCCCGAGCACTCTGCGGGTGGCGGCGTGGCTGGGCGCCCACATCCCCCACGGCCGCCCCTGGCCCGAGCGCCTGTGCCCCGCGTCGGGGTGGCTGGCGCGGTTGTCGTCCGTGGACCGGCTGGGGACCGGCGTGCAGTGCTGTCCGCACTGCTCGGCCCCGATCCGCTGCGAGCACATCGACCTGCGAGACGTCCTCATCCCGCCCCACCGGGCGCTGTCGTCCGTCGTCGTGAAGGCGGTGGACCATGGGTGAGCCGACGACGGGTGAGCACCCGGCGATCGACGCCGCGCCGGCGACCCTGCAGATCCACACGTTCCCGGCCGACGGCTGGCGTCCGCGGTTCGAGGTGTCGATCCACACCGGGGACTGCCTGGGCGTGGACGAGGCCCGGGAGTTGGGGGAGTGCCTGCCCCGGCTGGTGGCGATCGCTGACCACGTCGCCGCCCAGTGGGTCGCCGGCCAGAGCAGCGGAGGGGACCAGTGAAGCGCTACGACCGCACCCGTCCCCGCTGGCGGCAGGGGCTCCTGAACTGGCTGTGGCTGGTCTGGCCTACCTGCCCGGGCCACACGATGCAGGGCGGGCCCGTGGTGCGGTGCTGGCTGCTGCGCTGGCACCGCGGCGACCACGCGTTCGGGGCCGGGTTCGGTGCGGTGCGCTGGCCCCGGGCGAAGCCCCGCATCCGCCGCCCGTTCGGCCGGGCCGCTACGTGGCTCGGGCCGGTCGGGCTGGCCGCGTGGGCGCTGCGCCAGGCGATCGAGGCGGTGACGTCGTGAAGGAACGCGAGGCGATCGCCATCGTCCGGGTCCTGGTCCCGTCGCTGACCGGTGTGGAGCGCGTCGCCGTCGCCGTCCACCTGGGAGTTGACCCCGGCACCGTCGGCAAGTGGCGGCGCGGCGAACGCCTGCTCAATGAGCGGATGGCCGACCGGGTCGCCACCCGGCTGGGGGCGCATCCCTGTCAGCTGTGGCCCGACTGGTTCGAGGGCGCGGCATGAGCCGGGACCTGTGGCCGGCCGTCCGCTACGCCGCGGTGCTGCTGTCGGTGGCCTGCGCGTTCGCCGGCTACACGCTGGCTCTCGGCGCAGGGATCGGTGTGGCGGTCGTCGGTTACGGCGTCGACTGCTGGTACGAGGCCGAGCTGAGCCGGGCGCACAAGGCGAAGCGTGCCGCCGAGCGCCGGGAACAGCTCGCTATGTGGCAGGCCGACGAACTGGCCCGCGACCGCGACGACGCGTGGGCCGCTGTGTTCCACCTCGATGGCCGGGAGAGGCAGTCATGACCGGCCCGGCGATCCTGTCCACCTGCCTGACCGTGGCGCTGCTGGCCAGCGTCGGTCTCAACGTCTGGCTGTGGGGCCTGGCCTTCACGCCCCAGGTCCCCGAGCCCGAGGTATCCCACGGCACAGAGCCATCCGGGATGACGGGCGGGGGAGCAGCGCCTCTGAGCCTGCCCTCCGCCCGGCCGGCCTGGCTCAAGGAGCCTTACCAGAACGACTGGCCCGAGGGCTACCACCGGGTGCCGCTCCAGGCCCGGCCTGCGGCGGTTGACACCGCTGAGCTGACCCCGGTGCTCGTGTCGGGGGAGTTCGCCGACGTCCCCGAGCTCGAGCCGTGGGCGGTGCCGGCGTGAAGGACACGCTGCCCGCCGCCTGCTCCGAGGCGCAGCTGCAGGACATGGTCCTCGACCTGGCCCGCTACTGCGACTGGCGGGTCGTGCACTTCCGCCAGGGCCGCACTGCGAAGGGCTGGCGCACCCCGGTCTCCGGCGACGGCCGAGGTTTCCCGGACCTCGTGTTGCTCCGCGGCGCCAAGCAGCTGGTCGTGGAGTTGAAGGCGCAGCGGGGCCGGCTCACGCCCGAGCAGAACGCGTGGCTGAACGCGTTCCGCCTGGCGGGTGTGGATGCCCGGGTGTGGCGGCCGGCGGACTGGTCCGAGATCCAACAGACCCTGACCCAAGGAGCCACCCTGTGACCGACACACCGTCCACGCCCCCTGTTCCTCGTGGCCGCGGCCGTCGCGTGGGTGGTGGGACGGTGAAGCCGGTCATCCGCGTCCTTTCGCTAGGCGCTGGCGTGCAGTCCACGACGGTCGCACTGATGAGCGCCTTGGGTGAGCTGGACCGCCTCGATGCCTGCATCTTCGCTGACACCGGCTGGGAGCCCCGCGAGGTCTACGAACACCTGGCCTGGCTCGAAGCGCAGATGGCAGACGCCGACATCCCAGTGCACCGGGTCAGCAACGGCGACATACGCCGCGATGCGCTTGACCCCGACCACCGGTTCGCGTCGATGCCGTTGTTCGTCCGGCGCCCGGACGGCCGCAGGGGCATGATCCGGCGGCAGTGCACGTCGGAGTACAAGATCAAACCGATCGAACGCCGGCTGCGCGAGCTGGCTGGTTTGAAGCCGCGGCAACGCTGCGACGACGTGCTCGTAGAGCAGTGGCTCGGGATCTCCTGGGACGAGGTGCGGCGCATGTCCGACCCTTCGTTCCCGTGGATCGCCAAGCGCTACCCGCTCATCGACTTACGGATGACCCGCCGGGACTGCCATCGCTGGCTGCTCGATCATGGTGTCAACGCACCCCGGTCGGCCTGTGTGGGCTGTCCGTTCCGCCGTGACCACGAGTGGCGCCATCTACGCGACACCGACCCCGCAGGCTGGGCCGATGCCGTCGAGTTCGACCGGCTGATCCGCTCCGGCCACACCGCCCGCGCCGGGCAACAGCAGCAGCTGCTCGGCGAGGCGTACCTGCACGAGTCGCTCGTCCCCCTCGACGAGGTTGACCTGACAACGCCTGAGGACCGGGGCCAGCTCGTGCTCATCGAGCTCGACGTCGCCGACGAGTGCGGCATGTCATGCGGGAACGCGCCATGAACGTGCTCCTGGCCGCGTACATGGTGGCCCTGCTGACGCTGCTCCTGGCCGGCCTGCTGTTCGCCGTAATCGTCGCCTGGCAGGTGGCCCTGCTCGAACGCGACACCGCACGCGCCGAGGCCGCCGACCGGCACAAGGCGCTCCAGGACGCCAGCCCCGACGTGGCCGAGCAGACCGCGGTCGGCGACGACCCGTGGGGCGTCGTCGCCGAGTACGCCGCCAACGCCCGCCGGGTGCTCGACACCAGCGAGGAGGGCCAGTGACGGCCGAGCACACCTTCATCTTCGGGCAGACCTTCGACGGAGTCTCCTTCTCTTCGTGTACGTGCGGCTGGGAATCCGGGCGCGAACACGGGAGCTATGAAGAGGCCGAGGACACATGGGAGAACCATTGCGACGTCGTCTTCATGGAAGCGACCGAAGCGAGGAGGGAGCAGTGACCACGCTCTCCGGTATCACCGTCGCCGACCTGCAACCCGGCGACCGGCTCACCATGCTGTCACCGTTCACCCCCGGCGGCGAACAGTCGTCCACGTTCGTCCAACGGTGCCAGCACCCCATCTGGACGAGCCTTCAGCTCGTCATCTGGCGGATGGACGACGGCACCTGGTTACACGACGCCCTCGACGCCCGCCAGGGATTGCCTGGCACCATCGACCGGGCCTACGACGACGCTGAGCGGACCGCACGTCTCCGGGCGGCTGTCCTCGGCCCACCGGTGAAGGACGACCGGTGACCCCCGGTTTCGACCCGGAGACGTGGGCGCGGTCCTGCGCCCGGTCGCTCGCCGTCGCAGCCCTATGGGTTGTGGCGCTCGGTGTGGCCGGCTGGCTCATCTACCGGACGGTGACGTGATGGCGCTGCTCCTGGTCCCCATCTCCCTCAGAGAGGGGGTCGCGGTCGTCGTCGCGGTCGGCGGCTACGCCGGCTGGGCGATCGAGCGGCGCCTCACCACGAAGGAGCGGCGGGCGCTCGAAGCGAAGCTCGCCGCCGCGGAATGCCTCGCCGTCGCACTCG
>JBOGHR010000119.1:0-3004 GCA_050744905.1 Acidimicrobiales bacterium | reverse complement strand
CGGCGATGAGCGCCCACTCGTCATCGCTCATATCACCGTGGACCGTTCGCCACGTGAGTGCCTTTGAGACCGGGCTCGACTCGATGAATTGGAGTATATCGCACTAGCCGACCCGAGACGTGGCAATCTGGCCTCTTAGCAGCACGAATTTCCGGAACAGCCTCTGAGACTGAGGGACTGCGAATGAACTACGGGAGTGAAGAGGCGACGCCGGTCTGCCTGCGCGGTCGGCAGAGGTCGTTGCCAGTGAACCGTTCCTGGCCTAATCGAAGCAGACCGGCGTCGCCTCTTCCGAGCAGGTAGTTCATTCGCAGGCCCCTGAGCGGGCGTTCGGCGTGCCCCGGCGCCGGGGGGGCGAGGACTCGACCCTCCATGCCTTCGGCGCCGGCCCGAGACCCGGGTTCGATCACACGACGACGACATCGACCCGCGGGTCCAAGCGACGAAGATCGTGGGGATCGGACGTGAGGACGCGGAGCTCGCGCTCGCTGGCCGCGACGATGACCGATGCGTCGATCACATCCGACGTCCCCGACACGCCGCAGAGCTGGCCCGCGGCTCGTGCGGACCGGTCGTCGAGCGGGACCACTCGGCACAGCGGCGAGCCGAGCAGTCGCACGAGGCGTACCTGGCGGGCACCGTCCCTCCACACCTGGCCCACGACGCCGGCGGGCACGACCAGGGCATCGCCGTGCTGCAAGGCGCGGGCGACGACAGCGACCACGCGGCGATCGTTCCGCTCGAAGCCGACCAGCGCGCCGGCATCCAGGACGGCACCGCTCATCGACCGAGCACTCGATCGGCGGTGGCCGCCTCTTCGGCAGTGAGCGGTCCGCCCGTCTCGGCAAGCATCTCCTCGAGGAGGGCCGCCAAGTCGTCCAGCTTGGCCTTGTGCTCGATCGCATCGGCGACATAGGCACTGACACTCGGCGCCCGACCCTCGGCCACCGCCCGCTGCGCCTGCTCGATCAGCGCCGTAGGGAGGCTAACGGCGATCTTGGACCTGGTCCTCATACCACTTATCATACCGCGCCCCACGTGCCGGTAGGGCGGGCCGACGTCGTGTGGAGGCCTCGTAGGTAGGTGCGGCACGACGATCTCGCGAGCGAGGTCAGACAACGGACGACCGGCCACGAAGCCCCTGGTCACAGGCTCGTGCGGGCGAGAGGACTCGAACCTCCATGCCTTTCGGCACCGGGACCTAAACCCGGCGCGTCTTCCAGTTGCGCCACGCCCGCGTGCCCGCTGACGCCCGAGCGTAGCCCGGCGCGCAGGCGGGGCCGGGGGCGGGGGCGCGGCCGGGTGCGGAGGGAACCGGTGCTGAGCGCTGCGCCCGCCGCCCGGCCCGGCGCCACGCCGGGCGCTTCGGCCAGCGCCGGGAGGGTGCTCTGCGTCCCCGGCGAGTCGGTCGAGTCGCTGCCCGGCCGGACCGGCCCCGAGATGCACGAGGCCGAGCGCCACCGGGCCACAGCCGAGGGCGCCCGGGCCGGCGCCCCGCCGGCACCGATGGCGGCGGTCCGGGACGCAAGGCGCGACCGCCGCGGGCTTCCCCCGGGCCGGCGATCCCCGTGATCCCGACATCAAGTCCTCGGCCCCGCGCGCCGACAACAACGGGTGACCGACCGAAACGGCAACCCCGGGGAAACCCGGGCGACGCAAAGCCACGGGCCTTCCGCGGGAGCACCCCGCGATGGCAGCCGGGCCACCGAAGCGGGGGGCTGCGCCTCCCAGGATGCGAGGAGGCGACCCCTGTGGGCAAGCTGGCGAAGGTCATCGTGGCCGTGGCGATCGTGATGGCGGGCATCCCCCTGCTGGCAGGGGGCGCCACGGCCCGCCCGAGCGACGAGCAGGGCTTCGCCGACCGCCTGAACGCGCTGCGCCAGTCCCGGGGGCTCGCCCCGCTGGCCGTCGACGCCCGCCTCACCGACGTCGCCCGGGCGTGGTCGTCGAGCATGGCCGCCACCGACGTGATGTCGCACAACCCCGTCCTGTCGTCGCAGGTGCCCTCGGGCTGGCGGGCGCTGGGCGAGAACGTCGGCTACGGGCCCAGCGTGCAGAGCATCCACGACGCCCTGGTGGCCAGCCCGCCCCACTTCGCCAACCTGACGGACGCCAAGTTCAACGCGGTGGGCATCGGCGTGGTGTGGTCGGGCCCCAAGCTGTGGGTCACCCAGGTGTTCATGCAGGCACCGGCCACCTTCGTGCCCAACGCTGCGCCGATCCTGTCGGGTACCGACTGGTACCGGCTGGCCGGCGCCGGGGGCGAGACCTACTCGTTCGGGGCCGCCGCCGCCCTGCCCGGCGTCGGGACCCGCTCGCCCATCGCCGCGGCGGCGTCGACGGCCACCGGCTCGGGCACGTGGCTGGCGGCCGCCGACGGCGCCGTGTTCGCCCAGGGCGACGCTGGGTTCTTCGGGTCCATGGGCGGCAGGCCCCTGGCCCAGCCCATCGTGGGCATGGCGGCGACGCCGACCGGCAAGGGCTACTGGCTGGTGGCCCGCGACGGCGGGGTCTTCGCCTTCGGCGACGCCCGCTTCTTCGGCTCCACCGGCGGCATCCGGCTCAACCAGCCCATCGTCGGCATGGCGGCCAGCCCGACCGGCGGCGGCTACTGGTTCGTGGCGGCCGACGGCGGCCTGTTCTCCTTCGGCGACGCCGGGTTCTTCGGCTCCACCGGCGCCATCGCCCTCAACCAGCAGGTGGTCGGCATGACCTCGACCAAGGTGGGCAAGGGCTACTGGCTGGTGGCCCGCGACGGCGGCATCTTCTCCTTCGGCGACGCCGCCTTCCTCGGCTCGACTGGCGCCATCCGCCTCAACCAGCCCATCGTCGGCATGGTGCGGTCGCCCACGGGCAAGGGCTACCGCTTCGTGGCCGCGGACGGCGGCATCTTCTCCTTCGGCGACGCCGCCTTCCTCGGCTCCACCGGCGGCCGGGCCCTGCCGGCGCCGGTCAGCGCCATCGTCGCCGGCGCCTAGCTAGCCCGAAGCCGGGCGGGCGGCGG
>JBOGHR010000118.1:0-2654 GCA_050744905.1 Acidimicrobiales bacterium | reverse complement strand
GTGCTCGAGCGCGGCTACGCCGTGGTGCGCGACGAGTCCGGCGTGGTGGTGCGAGACGCCTCGGCGGTGGCGCCCGGCGCCCGCGTACGGGTCGAGCTGGCCGCCGGGCGCCTCGCCGCCCGCGTCGAGGAGGTCGAGCAGTGACGGCGGGCGGGCCGGCGGGCGGGACCGGGGACGACGAGTCGCTCACCTACGAGCAGCTGGTCGAGGCCCTGGAGGAGCTCACCCGGCGGATGGCCGACGGGGCCATCGGCATCGAGGAGGCGGTCGAGCTCTACGAGCGGGCCGGCCGCCTCCACGCCCTGGCCGCCGAGCGCCTGGCCCGGGTGCAGGCCCGCATCGAGGGCCTGGCCGACGGCCCGCCCGCCCCCGCCTGAGGGATGGGCACCGCCGCCCCCGCCTGAGGGATGGGCACCGCCGCCCCGGGTCACCTTCGGGGCCAGGGGTGGGTGAAGCACCGGTGGCTGCGCAGCCCGGGGGCGACCAGGCCCCAGACCCCCCCGGCCGCCCGCCGGGTCCGGTCGGTCCATGCGATGGCCTGGGGGGCGGCGACCCGGCGGACCACCTGGCGGATGCCGCCCTCGTGCACGGCGTAGCCGGCCCACGTGCCCGGGTAGTGCATGGTCGCCCCCACCTCGGTGACGACCAGCGGCCCGTGGCGCCGGCGCCGGTTGCGGTGGGAGTGGCCGGCGCTCACCAGGGTCGCCGGGTTGGCCCGGGCCACCGTGTCGAGAAGGGCCCGGGCCTGGTCGCCGGGGATCCCTGGTGGGTAGGTCAGCGCCCGGCGGTGGCGCTGGAGGTAGTGGTGGACGGCCAGGAAGGCGGGGCCGGGCGCCGTCGCCAGGAGGTCGGCGATCTGGTCCCGCTGGCGGCCGTCGACGGCTCCGTGGCCCTTGTGGGGGACCGACGTGTGGCCCAGCACCACCCGGAGGCCGGGCAGGTCGAAGGGGAAGGGGTCGGCCGGGATGTCGACGCCGTGGGGGGCGAGGGCGGCTCGCCCGTCCACCGCCTTGCGCCCCACGTCGTGGTTGCCCAGCACGGCGGCCACCGGCACCTCCAGCCCGCCGAGGAGCCGGCCCACGTCGGACCACTGCTGAGGCCGGCCCGTGTAGGTGAGGTCGCCCTTGGCGACGACGGCCCCGGCGCCCCACGCCAGGGCCTCGCCGAGCGCGGCGCGGGCGCAGCGCAGCGGGTAGGGCTCCAGGCCCGACGACGGGTCGTCGCCGAAGGTGCGCAGGATCCCGAAGCGGCGCTCCCCGACGTGGATGTCGTTCACCGTGGCGAACCGGCACAGCAGCTCGCCCGGCGGCGGCGCCAGGGTCCGGGCGGTGGCGGCCGTCCGCGGCGGCCCGTCGCCCCGCAGGGTGACCGCCACCACGGTGGCCGGGGGGAGCCCGCCGAACGACGCCGCCCCCGGCCCGGGCGACGTCACCTCGAGGCGGTCGTCGCCGACCGACAGGGCCGACCCGGGCTCCAGGCCCCGCCAGCACACCTGGATGGAGTCGTCCTCGACGGCGAAGACCTCGATGTCGCGCACCGTGGCGTTGTAGCACCCCGGGGTACGCTTTCCGTGTTCGGCGGGCACGGCAGGAGGCGATTCGTTGATGCGCAGGCTCAGGTGGCGGGCGGCGGCGGCCGGTGCCGCCCTGGGGCTGGTGGCCACGATCGTGCCGGCAACGGTGGCCGCGCCGCCGGCGTCGGCCACCCACGCCGGGTCGTTCCTGCAGGTCACCCCGGAGGTCAGCGACGTGCAGGTGGGCCGCACCGTCACCCTCACCGCCGGGCTGTACGACGCCACGCTGGGACCGCTGCTCGGCCGCCAACCCGTCCCCCTCGTCCTCTCGCCCGTCGTCGTCCGCTTCACCTTCGAGGGCGGACCGCTCCAGGGCGTCGCCGACGCCCAGTGCACCGTGACCGCGCCCCACACCTGCTCCATCCCGGTCACCTCCGAGACGGCGGGCACCACCCTGGTCCGGGTGTGGACCGACGGCCACACGCCCGACGACGAGGGCCGCCTGGCCAGCGACGCCGCCGCCAGCTCGGTCGCCGCCGACTGCATCACCCCCGAGGAGGGCGAGGGCCCGGGCTGCCTGGGCGGCGACCCGGTGAGCCCCGGCTCGGTCGCCGAGCCGGACTCGACCGACGTGGTGAGGATCACCTGGCGGGACCACGGCCTCGACGTCGTGCCCGACAACCAGGAGCGCCTCCCGGGCGGGACGGCCACCCTCACGGCCACGGCCTTCGACCGGGCCGGCAACCCCAACGCCGGCGTCCAGGTGGAGTTCGAGCTGTTCGAGGGGTCGGTGTCGGACCCGGGCGGGGGCAACACCCCGAACATCCCCGAGAGGGCGTGCACGACGGGGTCGGACGGGACCTGCGCCGTCACCATCGCCCAGGAGGAGGAGGGGACCGACCTGGTCTGCGCGTGGACGTCGACGACGCCGCCGGCCATGACGGGCACCGCCACCCAGACCGGCACCTGCGGCGGCGAGACGCTGTTCGACACCTCGGCCAACGACGGCACGCCGTCGCCGGTGGACGACGACGTCGACGTGGTGCGCGTCATCTGGCGGACGCCGCCGCCGACGCCCCCGCCGCCCCCCGGCGGGCCCCCGGCCGGCACCGGCTACTGGCTGGTCGCCGCCGACGGCGGC
>JBOGHR010000117.1:0-1670 GCA_050744905.1 Acidimicrobiales bacterium | reverse complement strand
CCGACAAGGTGCGCGACGTGGCCGTGCCGCCCGCCCGCCTGGCCGCCGACGGCGGGCGCGACGCGCCCGGCTACGGGCTCCACCACCTCCGGCTCGGAGCCGACCAGACCCGGCGCCTGGTGGAGGGCGAACGTCCGGGGACGGTCAACGACCTGCTCGTCGCCGCCCTGCACCTGGCCGTCGCCGGCTGGAACGAGGACCACGGCAGGCGGGCGGGGCGCATCAGCGTGATGGTGCCGGTGAACATGCGCCCCGCCGAGTGGGCCCAGGAGGTCGTCGGCAACCTCCTGCTCCCGGTGCGGATCTCCACCACGAGGGCCGACCGGGCCACGCCCCTCGGCGCCCTGGAGGCGGTGGCCGCCCAGAGCAGGCGGGTCAAGGAGCACGGTGGCGCCGGGGCCCTCATCGAGGTGCTGGGCCGCTCGCCGTCGTTCCCGCTCCGGGCCAAGGAGGCGACCTCGCCGGCGCTTCGGCTGCTGACCCGGCGGTTGTCCGACACGGTCCTGCTGACCAACCTCGGCAGCATCGACGATCCGCCCTCGTTCGGCGCCGGGGCGACGACGGAGCTGTGGTTCTCCGGCCCCGCCCGCATGCCGCTCGGGCTGTCGATCGGCGTGGTCACCGCCGCCGGGCGGCTCCACGCCGTGCTGCGCCACCGCCACCCCCAGCTCGGCCCCGACGCCACCCGCCGCCTGGCGGCGCGCTGGGTCGCCGCCGTGGAGGCCTACCTGGCGCCGTAGCAGCGCGGGCATGGACCACGGCGCCGGCGGGAACGAACGGCCCATGTCGCCGGGCGAGCTGCGCCAGGAGCTGGCCAAGGCCCGGTGCTTCGCCCGCCGGATGAGGGACGAGGAGCACGAGGACCCGGTCCCGCCGCCGCTGCCGCCCGCCCGGATCCTGGCCGTGCCCGGCCGGGGCGAGATGTTCGTGCGGATGGCGGAGGGCCGCGGTCCCGGGCCGCCGGTGGTGCTGCTCCACGGCTGGGCCCTCAGCGGCGACCTCAACTGGTTCTCCGGGGGCTATGACGTGGCGGCACGCCACGGCCCGGTGGTGGCGCCCGACCTGCGGGGGCACGGCCGGGGGCTGCGCAGCGACAAGCCACTGACCCTGGAGGCCATGGCCGACGACGTGGGCGCCCTGGTCCGCCACCTGGGGCTCGGGCCCGCCGTCCTCGTCGGCTACTCCATGGGCGGCTCGGTCGGCCTCCTCACCTGGCGCCACCACCGCGACGTGGTCGCCGGCATGGTCCTGATCTCGACCGGCCTCCAGTGGCGGACCAGCCTGCGCGAGCGCGTCATCTGGAGCTCGATGGCGGCCGTCGAGTACGCCTTCCGGCTGGGCACTCCCGAGGGCGGCCTCGCCGACCGCTACCTGCGCATGGCCGTCGAGCAGTCGCCCGAGCTGGGGAGGTACCGGCCCTGGGTCAAGGCCGAGATCCGCCGCGGCGACCCGAGCGACATCGCCGCCGCCGGCCGGGGTCTCAGCGCCTTCGACGCCCACGACTTCGCACGCCAGGTGGACGTCCCCACCGCGGTGGTGGTCACGGCCCGGGACCGGCTCATCCGCCCCCACCGCCAGCGGGAGCTGGCCGACGCCGTCCCCGGCGCCCGCCGGGTGGAGGTCGACGGCGCCCACAACGCCTGGCTGGTCCGCCCCGACCGCTTCACGGC
>JBOGHR010000116.1:0-6684 GCA_050744905.1 Acidimicrobiales bacterium | reverse complement strand
GACCGGGGACGGCGCCGGCGCCGTAGCCTTGACGGGTGCTGGAGCGCCTGAGCGGCCTGGAGGAGGAGTACGCCCACGTCACGGCGCGCATGAACGACCCGGCCGTGCTCTCCGACCAGCGGGCCCTGCGTGACGCCGGCCGCCGGCTGAAGCAGTTGGAGCCGGTGGTGCGGTCTTTCCGCCGCTACCGGGAGGCGGAGGAGGACCTGGCCGCCGGCCGGGAGATGCTGGGCGAGGCGACGGCCGGGGACCGGGCCCTCCTCCAGGCCGAGATCGCCGACCTGGAGGCCACCATCGAGCGGCTGAGGGAGGAGATCAAGGTCCTGCTGCTCCCCCGGGACCCCAACGACGACAGGAACGTGATCGTCGAGATCCGGGGCGCCGAGGGCGGCGAGGAGGCCAACCTGTGGGCCAAGGACCTGTTCGAGATGTACGTGCGCAACGCCGACCGCATGGGCTGGCGCCACGAGGTCCTGGCCGCCGACCCGTCGGACAGGGGGGGGTTCAACGAGGTCAGCTTCCTCCTCCGGGGCGACGGGGTGTGGAGCCGCATGAAGCACGAGGCCGGCCCCCACCGGGTGCAGCGGGTGCCGGTCACCGAGTCGCAGGGCCGGGTGCACACCTCGGCCGCCACCGTGACCGTGCTGCCCGAGGCCGAGGAGGTGGACGTGGCAATCGACCCCAACGACCTGAAGGTCGACGTCTACCGCTCGACCGGCCCGGGAGGGCAGTCGGTCAACACCACCGACTCGGCGGTGCGCATCACCCACCTGCCCACCGGCATCGTGGTCGCCATGCAGGACGAGAAGAGCCAGATCCAGAACCGGGCCAAGGCCATGCAGGTCCTGCGGGCCCGGCTGCTGAAGGCCGAGCAGGACCGCCTGGCCGCCGAGCAGTCCGAGCAGCGCCGGAGCCAGGTGGGCGGCGGCGGGCGGTCGGAGAAGATACGGACCTACAACTTCAAGGAGAACCGGGTGACCGACCACCGCGTCGGCCTCACCCTCTACAAGCTCGACAAGGTGCTGATGGGGGAGCTGGACGACCTCACCGACGCGCTGGTCGCCGACGAGCGGGCCCGCCAGCTCGGCGGGGAGTGACCGGGCCGGTCACCTGGCGGGACCTGCTCGCCGAGGCGCGCCGGCGGCTGGGGTCGGCGGTCGACGCCCGGCGCATCGTGGAGCGGGCGTCGGGCTGGGAGGGCGCCGAGCACCACCTGCGCCTCGACGACCCCGCCACGGCGCGGGGCGCGGCCCATGTCGAGGCCATGGTGGGGCGGCGGGCGGCGGGCGAGCCCCTCCAGTACGTCCTCGGGGCGTGGGCGTTCCGCGCCCTCGACCTGTTCGTCGACGCCCGGGTGCTCATCCCCCGCCCCGAGACGGAGATGGTCGTCGAGGCCGCCCTGGGGGAGCTGCGCCGGCTGGCGCCCCGCTCGCCGCTGGCCGTCGACCTGGGCACCGGCTCGGGCGCCATCGCCCTGTCGATCGCCCGGGAGATGCCGGGCGTGGAGGTGTGGGGGGTCGACCGCTCGCCCGGCGCGGTGGCCGTGGCCCGGGCCAACGCCGCCGGCCTGGGGCGGGCCGGCGCCGCCGTGCGGCTGGTCGAGGGCTCGTGGTTCGACCCCCTCCCCGCCATCCTGCGGGGCCAGGTGGACGTCGTGGTCTCGAACCCACCGTACGTCGCCGAGGGCGAGGTCGACGACCTGCCGCCCGAGGTGGCCCGCTGGGAGCCGCTGTCCGCCCTCGTCGCCGGCCCCACCGGGCTGGAGCAGATCGAGGCCATCGTGGCCGGGGCGCCGGCGTGGCTGGCCCGCCCGGGTGCGCTGGTCGTGGAGATCGCCCCCCACCAGCGGGCCGCCGCCACCGCCCTGGTCCTCGACGCCGGCTTCGTCGAGGTCGAGGTCCGCCCCGACCTGGCCGGCCGGGCCCGCACCCTGGTGGCTAGGGTCTGAGGCGGTGGCGATCGTGCCCGCCTTCGGAGACCCGGCGCCCTCCCAGGCGGTGGAGCAGGCGGTCAAGGCCCTGGCCGCCGGCCAGGTCGTGGCCGTGCCGACCGACACCGTCTACGGGCTGGCCGCCGACCCCTTCTCCACCGGCGGGGCCGACCGGCTCTTCCTGCTCAAGCGCCGGCCGCGGGAGATGGAGCTGCCCGTGCTGGTGGCCGACGAGGAGCAGGCCCTGTCGCTGGCCACCGCCGTGCCCGACGCCGCCCGGCGGCTGATGGCCGGGTTTTGGCCCGGTGCGCTGACCTTGGTCCTGCCCCGCAGCCCCGACCTGGTGGCCGACCTGGGGGCGGACGACGCCACCGTGGGGCTGCGCTGCCCGGCCCACCCCGTCCCGCTGGCCCTGTGCCGGGCGTACGGGCCGATCGCCACCACCAGCGCCAACCGCCACGGCGAGCCCACCGCCACCACCGCCGCCGAGGTGGCGGCGGTGTTCGGCGACGCCGTGGCCGTCGTGCTCGACGGCGGGCCCTGCACGGGGGCCCCCTCGACGGTCGTGGACTGCACCGGCGCCGAGCCGAAGCTGCTCCGCGACGGGCGCATCCCGTGGGACGAGGTGCTCGCCGCCGCCGGCTGAGCGGCGACCAGCATCGGGGCGTCCCCCGGGGTGTCCCACCTAGACTCCGCGCCATCGACGTCCTGGTCCTCTGCACCGGCAACATCTGCCGATCCCCCATGGTCGAGGCCTTCCTCGGGCGTCGCCTCGCCGGCCTGGGGGTGAAGGCCACCGTCTCGTCGGCCGGCCGCCTCTGGGAGGGTGCGCCGGCCACCTCGGAGAGCCTGGCCGCCCTGGCGGCCCTGGGCCTCGACGCCTCCGCCCACCGCAGCCGGGTGCTGACGCCGGCCATGGCCGGCGCCGCCGACCTGGTGCTCGGCCTGGCCCGCGAGCACGTGCGCCACGCCGTGGCCCTCGACGCCGGGCTCTGGCCGCGGACCTTCACGCTCAAGGAGCTGGTGCGACGGGGCGAGGCGGTGGGCGCCCGCAGCCCGGGCCAGCCCTTCGACGAGTGGCTGGCCAAGGTGCACGCCGGCCGGGACCGGGCCGACCTGCTGGGCGGCTCCCGCGACGACGACGTGGCCGACCCCTACGGCCACGGCGCCCCGGTGTTCCACCGCACCGCCGCCGAGCTCGACGAGCTGACCGCCCGGCTGGTGGACCTGGCCTGGGCGCACGCCACGACAGGGAGGGACGACGCATGAGGATCGCCATCGGAGCGGACCACGCCGGCTACCAGCTCAAGGCGCACCTCGTCGCCACGCTCGAGGAGCTGGGCCACGAGGTCGACGACCAGGGCACCCACAGCGACGAGCCCGTCGACTACCCGGCCATCTGCGCCGGCATCGGCCGCACGGTGGCCGAGGGCAAGGCCGACCGCGGCATCGTCCTGGGCGGCAGCGGGCAGGGCGAGCAGATCGCCGCCAACAAGGTCCGCGGGGTCCGTGCCGCTCTCTGCAACGACCTCTACACCGCCCGCCTGTCCCGGCTCCACAACGACGCCAACGTCCTCGCCATGGGCGGGCGGATCGTGGGCACCGGCCTGGCCGACGAGATCCTCCGCCTGTGGCTCGACACCGCCTTCGAGGGCGGCCGCCACCAGCCTCGCATCGACCAGATCACCCGGATCGAGCAGGAGGGGTGAGCGCGCCGGCCGGGACGGGTGCCCGTACCGAGGCGGCGGCCGTGGCCCGGGCCGGGGCCACGGGATGAGTTCGCGCGACACCGAGCTGTTCGGGATCATCGAGCGGGAGCTGGCCCGCCAGTCGACCACCCTCCAGCTCATCGCGTCGGAGAACTTCACCTCCGGCGCCGTCCTGGAGGCCACCGGCTCGGTCCTGACCAACAAGTACGCCGAGGGCTACCCCGGGCGGCGCTACTACGGCGGCAACGCCGTCGTCGACGAGGCCGAGTCGCTGGCCATCGAGCGGGCCAAGGCCCTGTTCGGCGCCGACGCCGCCAACGTCCAACCCCACTCCGGCGCCAACGCCAACATGGCCGTGTACCTCGCCCTCCTCCAGCCCGGCGACACCGTGCTCGGCATGCGCCTCGACCAGGGCGGCCACCTCACCCACGGCTCACCGGTGAACTTCAGCGGCCGCATGTACCGGTTCGTGTCCTACGGGGTCACCGCCAGCGACGAGCGCCTCGACCTCGACCAGATGCGCGACCTGGCCCGCGAGCACCGCCCCCGGATGATCGTGGCCGGGGCCACGGCCTACCCCCGCCTCATCGACCCGGCGCCGCTGCGCGCCATCGCCGACGAGGTCGGCGCCCTCCTCGTCTTCGACGCCGCCCACGTGGCCGGGCTCGTCGCCGGGGGCGTCCACCCCGACCCCGTCCCGCTCGCCGACGTGGTCACCTTGACCACCCACAAGACGCTCCGCGGCCCCCGCGGCGGGTGCATCCTGGCCAAGGAGGAGCACGCCAAGGCCATCGACAAGGCCGTGTTCCCCGGCCTCCAGGGCGGCCCCCTGGAGCACGTCATCGCCGCCAAGGCGGTGGCGTTCCGGGAGGCGGCCCAGCCCGAGTTCCGCCAGTACGCGGCCCAGGTCGTCCGCAACGCCCGGGCCCTGGCCGCGGCCCTGGCCGGCGAGGGGCTCCGCATCGTGTCGGGCGGGACCGACAACCACCTCATGCTGGTCGACCTTCGCACGTTCGACGAGGACCTCACCGGCAAGGAGGCCCAGGAGGCCCTGGACCGGGCCGGCATCACCCTCAACAAGAACCAGGTCCCCGGCGACCCCCGGTCCCCGTTCGTCACCAGCGGCCTGCGCATCGGCACGGCGGCGGTGACGACCACCGGCATGGCCGAGGCGGAGATGGACCGGATCGCCGCCCTGGTCGGGCGGGCCCTGCGGGGCCGGTCCGACCCGTCGGAGCTGGCTGCGGTCCGCGACGAGGTGGCCGTCCTGTGCTCGAAGTTCCCTCCCTACCCCTGGCCGCCGGCGAGCCCCGAGGGCCCCGGCCGGGGGGACCAGCAACGGCCGCCGGCGGGGATGGGGCCCCCGCCGGGCGGAGGAGGCCGGGGTTGGGGCCCCGGCCGGGGGGACCAGCACTGACGTGTTCGCCTACGGCGTGGTGCTGGTGGTGGCCGCCCTCGCCACCTGGGTGTTCGGCTTCTGGGTCCGCCGGGGGGCCGTCCGGGTGGGGGCGGTCGTCCTGCCCGACGAGCGCCACGTCCACGTCACCCCCACGCCCACCGCCGGGGGGACCGCCATGTTCGGCGCCGTCCTCCTGGCCATGTTCGTGGCGTCGCGCCTGCCGCAGTTCGACGACGCCTTCGAGTCGTCGGAGCCGCTCGGCGTGGTGCTGGCGGCGGCCGTCATGTACCTGGTCGGGCTGGTGGACGACCTGCGGGAGGTGTCGGCACCGGCCAAGCTGGCCGGCCAGGTCCTCGCCGGGACCGTCCTGTCGTTCCTCGGCGTCACCATGTTCTACTTCCGCGTCCCGTTCCTCGACATCGTGTCCATCTCGCCGGACCTGGCGCCCCTGCTCACCGTGCTGTGGGTCGTGGCCATCGCCAACGCCGTCAACCTCATCGACGGCCTGGACGGCCTGGCCGCCGGGATCGTGGCCATCGCCGCCGGCGCCTTCTTCGTCTACGGCGACCGCCTGTCCAGCGCCGGCCTGCTGCCGCCCGACAACGTCGGCCCCCTGGTGGCGGTGATCGTGTGCGGGGTGTGCGTGGGGTTCCTGCCCCACAACTTCCACCCGGCCCGGATGTTCATGGGCGACGCCGGGTCGCTGCTGCTGGGGCTGCTCATGGCGGCGTCGACCATGGTGGTGGGGGGCCGCACCGCCGACCAGTTCAGCGGCCAGACCTACTTCTTCTTCGCGCCCATCTTCATCCCCCTGTTCGTCCTCGGGGTGCCGATCGTGGACACGCTCTTCGCCATCCTGCGGCGCTCGGTGCGGCGCTCCCGGCTGTCGGCGCCGGACAAGGAGCACCTGCACCACCGGCTCATGCGGCTGGGCCACGGTCACCGGCGCTCGGTCGTGATCCTGTGGGCGTGGACCGCCATCCTGTCGGGGATCGTCCTGTTCCCCACCTTCACCAACGAGGGCAACGCCGCCATCCCCTTCGCCGGCGCCGGGCTGGTCGTCGCCCTCTACACCCTGTTCCACCCCGGCGTGCGCCAGAAGGCGGAGGCGGACGCCGAGGCCCGCGCCGAGGCCGACCAGGCGGGAGCCGGCGCGCCCGTCCCCCCGCTGGCCGAGGTCGTCGACCTGGCCGACCGCCGGCGGGAGGCCGAGGGCTCCTAGCTAGCGGCCGGCCCGAGCGCCCCCCACCGACCCTGTGTCGGAAGCGACACGGAAACCAGGTCGTTGTCGCCACCGCGTTGGGGCCAGCGGGCGCGGCGCCGGGGTGGTGAGGCAGACTTGCGGCTCTCGGAGGGAGGACCGTAGATTGAGAACCGCTTCACAAGGCCAGAGGGGCATTCGGGTTGGACCTGCGCGAGAGGCGAGAGCTCTACAACGGGTTCGGTGACACCTTGACGCGGGCCGTCGAGCTCGTCGCCGTGCCGGGCGTCTTCGCCCTCGCCGGCCACCTCCTCGACCGGGCTCTCGGCACCTCGCCGCTGCTGGCCGTGGCCCTGGCCGTGTTCGCCCTGGCCGGGGTGTTCGTGCGGGCCTACTTCGCCTACGAGGTCGCCATGCGGGCCCACGAGGCGCAGCGGCCGTGGGC
>JBOGHR010000115.1:0-1938 GCA_050744905.1 Acidimicrobiales bacterium | reverse complement strand
GCGTGGTGGGATCGGTCTGGGCGGCGGCCAGCAGCGTGGGCCGCTCGGGGCTGCCCCCGGCCAGGGCCGCGGCCCCGCCGGCGAGCACCAACCCGGCGACCAGGACCACGCCGACGTTGCGCTTGAGCATGTGGGTCTCTCCTCGTGAGGCGTCTGCCTCCAACATCGGGCACGGCCTCGAACATCCTGCGCGGAAGCTGTGATGGGAGTGTGAGGGACCATCGGCTCCCGAGGGTTCAGCGGTCGGCGAGCGACGGTGGGCGGTGGCGGCGTACGGGGACCAGCGACGACGGGCAGAAGTCGGCCAGCACGCAGGCGTCGCAGCGGGGGCGCCGGGAGGCGCACACCTGCCGCCCGTGGAGGATCAGGCGCAGGCTGAGGGCGCCCCGCTCGGCGGCGGGGACGAGGGCGTCGAGGTCGCCCTCCACCTTGACCGGGTCGACCTCGGCGGTGAGCCCCAGGCGGCGGGCCAGGCGGCCCACGTGGGTGTCGACGGCCAGGCCGGGGAGCGCCATGGCCACGCTGCGCACCACGTTGGCCGTCTTGCGGCCGACGCCGGGGATGGTGACGAGGTCCTCCATGGCCGACGGCACCTCGCCCCCGAACCGCTCCTCGAGGGCCCGGCCCATGCCGATCAGGCTGCGGGCCTTGGCCCGGAAGAACCCGGTCGAGTGGATGATCTCCTCCAGCTCGCCGGGGTCGGTGCCGGCCAGGTCGGCCGGGGTGGGATAGCGGGCGAACAGGGCGGGCGTGACCGCGTTGACCCGCTCGTCGGTCGTCTGGGCGGACAGGATGGTCGCCGCCAGGAGCTGGTAGGGGCCCTCGTGGCGGAGGGCGCAGAGCTGGGCGGCGGTGCCCGGGTACTCCTCGGCCAGCCTGGCCGCCGTCTCCCGGGCCCGCCCCCTGGGTGTCCGGGGTCGGGCCATGGCACCGCTACCTTGGCAGACGTGCACCGCCTCGAGGTGAAGCGGCAGATGGGCCAGGGCGACATCGCCGCCGTGGCCGAGCTGCTCGAGGTGGCGACGGCGGCCGACGGCCACGCCCCGCTGGGCGAGCACCAGTGGCTGGACCTGGTGGAGGGCGGGCGGGCCGGCTTCGCCGGCCTGGTGGCGTGGGAGCCGGGGCACGACCACCCCGTGGGCTACGCCCAGGTGAGCCGGGGCGAGTCGAGCTGGGCGCTGGAGTTCGTGGTCGATCCCCACCACCGCCACGACGAGCGCGGCATCGGCGCCGACCTGGTCGCCGCCGCCCTCGACGTGGTGCGGGCCGAGGGCGGCGGGCGGGTGTCGCTGTGGGTCCCCCGGCCGTCGGAGGCCAAGGACCGCATCGCCACCGAGGCGGGGCTGCGCCCCACCCGCGACCTGTACCAGATGCGCCGGGAGCTGCCGGTGGACGAGCCGTGGGAGCTGGCCACCCGCCCCTTCGAGCCGGGCGCCGACGAGCACGCCTGGCTGGAGGTCAACAACCGGGCCTTCGCCTCCCACCCCGAGCAGGGGGGCTGGGACCTGGAGACGCTCAAGCGCCGGGAGGCCGAGCCGTGGTTCGACCCCGCCGGCTTCCTGCTCCACGAGGTCGACGGCCGGCTGGCCGGCTTCTGCTGGACCAAGGTCCACGCCGAGCACTCCCCCAGCCTGGGCGAGATCTACGTCGTCGCCGTCGACCCCGACTTCCAGGGCCGGGGCCTGGGCCGGGCGCTGGTCCTGGCCGGACTCGACTCGCTGGCCCGGCGGGGCATCACCACCGGGATGCTGTACGTGGACGCCGGCAACACGCCCGCCGTGCGCCTCTACGACGACCTGGGCTTCGCCGTCGACCACGTCGACCGGGCCTACTGCGGCGAGGTCCCCTCGCCTAGGTGAGCCCGCCGGCGCCCACCGCGCTGCCCACGCCGAAGGTGACGGCGGCCGCCGCCGCCGCGATGGCCAGCTGCCGCAGGGC
>JBOGHR010000114.1:0-1580 GCA_050744905.1 Acidimicrobiales bacterium | reverse complement strand
GGTCGGCAGGGCGAGCGACGGCGCGGCGACCGTCCGGGGCGGGCGGGGCCGGCTGCGGGAGCCGGCCCGCCCGGTCGACCTGGGCAACTCGGGCACCGGCATGCGCCTGCTGGCCGGGCTGGTGGCGCCGTTGCCGTGGACCACGGTGCTCACCGGCGACGCCTCCCTCGGCCGTCGGCCGATGGACCGCGTGGCCCGCCCGCTGCGGCTCATGGGCGCCACCGTGGAGGGCGGCGGCGACCTGGTCCTGCCGCCGCTCACCGTCACCGGCGGCGACCTCCGCGGGATCGACTACCCGCTGCCCGTGCCCAGCGCCCAGGTGAAGGGGGCGGTGCTGCTGGCCGGCCTGGCGGCGTCGGGCGCCACCGTGGTGCGGGAGCGGGCCCTCACCCGAGCCCACACCGAGGAGCTGCTGGCGCTGGCCGGCGCCGATGTGGAGGTGAGCGAGGACCGCCTGGTCACCACCGTGGGGCCCTCCGCCCTGCGGCCCTTCCGCCTCCGGGTCCCCGGCGACCCCTCCCAGGCGGCGTTCTGGGTGGTCGCGGCGTGCGTCACGCCGGGCAGCGAGGTGGTGGTGGAGGGCGTCTACGTCGGCCAGGCCCGAGCCGGCTTCCTCGACGTGCTGGCCCGCATGGGCGCCGACGTCGACGTCGAGCACCGCGACGCCACCACCGCCGACCTGGTGGCCCGCTCCGGCCCCCTGCGCGCCACCTGGGTGGGCGGCGACGAGGTTCCCGGCCTGATCGACGAGATCCCCGCGCTGGCCGTGGCCGCCGCCTTCGCCGAGGGCACGACGACCTTCGCCGACGCCGGCGAGCTGCGGGTGAAGGAGAGCGATCGGGTGGCGACGCTGGTGGCGGGGCTCAGGGCGCTGGGCGTCGCGGTGGAGCCCCGGGCCGACGGGCTGGTCGTGGCCGGCGGGGCGCCGCTCCAGGGCGGGGAGGTCTGCTCGGCCGGGGACCACCGGATCGCCATGGCGCTGACCGTGGCCGGGGCGGCCTCGCCCGGCGGGACCGTCACCCGGGTAGCAGGATGGGACGCGGTGGGAACGAGCTACCCGGGGTTCGAGCAGGCGCTGGAGGCCCTGTGCCGGTGATCGCCATCGACGGGCCCGCCGGCTCGGGGAAGTCGACGGTGGCCAGGGCGGTGGCCCGCCGCCTCGGCGTCGAGCACCTCGACACCGGCGCCATGTACCGATCGGTGGCCTTCGCCGCCCTGCGGGCCGGCGTCGACCCCTCCGACGAGGCCACCGTGGGGGCCCTCGCCCGCCGCCTGGCCATCGACGTCGACGACCGCGTGCTGGTCGACGGCGACGACGCCACCGAGGCGATCCGCCGGCCGGACGTGAGCGCGGCGGTCAGCGCCGTCGCCCAGCTCCCGGCCGTGCGGGAGGAGCTGGTGCGGCGACAGCGGGAGTGGGTGGCGGCCCGCCGCAGCGCCGTGGTCGAGGGCCGCGACATCGCCAGCGTGGTGCTGCCCGACGCCGACGTGAAGGTGTACCTCACCGCCGCCGAGGGGGAGCGGGCCCGGCGCCGGGCGGGGGAGGCCGGCCTGCCGGGCAGCGTCGAGTTGGCCGCCGA
>JBOGHR010000113.1:0-5752 GCA_050744905.1 Acidimicrobiales bacterium | reverse complement strand
GGGCGAGGCCGGTTGGGCCGCACCCGGGCTCGCACCCGGGCCTCGGAGCGTACCCGCCCGAACAGGCCCAGCTTGGCCTCCTCCACCACCTCGAACTCGGCGTCGCCCTCGTCGACGCCCAGCTCGTCGAGGGCGGCGTCCTTCGCCTCGTCGACGGTACGCCCGGTCGTCTCCACCCACTCCACCGTCCCTACCGGCCCTTCTTGCTCCGCCGCTTCTGCGGCGAGCGCGCCGGCGGGCGGCGGCCGTTGCCGTCGATGGCACGGGAGCCCTTGGGCGTGACGCCGTTGCGGCCCGGTGCCTTCCCCTTGCCCGCCGGCTGCCCGGACGTGGGCTTCTGAGCCGGCTTCTTGGCCGGTGGCCGACCACCGGGCTTGGAGCCGCCCTTGGGGGGCTTCACCTCCACCGCCTTGGCCTCGATCTCCCGGGCGTGCTTCTTGGCATGGGCCGACAGGGTGGGGTCGAACCGGTACATGGCGGCCGTCTGGGCGATACGGAACAGGGCCGAGACCAGGAAGTAGATGTTCACGCCGGCCGGGATGCTGAGGGAGATGAACCCGAAGAACGCCGGCATGACCTTGAGCAGGATCACCTGCTGGGGGTTGGCCGGGGCGGTGCTGCGGGACATCGTCTGGCGCGTCTGCATGTACTGGCTGAACACGACGAGGGCGACGATAACGAAGAAGGGCAGCGCCACCAGGAACGACTCGTGGCCTTCGCTGGCACGTTTTGCCAGGTCGATGCCGAAGGCGTTCATCTCCCCGCCGGCGTCGCGCAGGTCGCGATAGAGCCGGGTCCCCTCGTCGAGGTACTTGGGGTCGAAGCCGCCCCCGTCCCCCTTGCGGGTGAGGCCGTTGATCACCTGGTACATCACCAGGAACACCGGCATCTGGAGGATCAAGGGCAGGCACCCGGCGACCGGGTTCACCTTGTGCTCCCGGTAGAGGGCGATCATCTCCTCGTTGAGCTTCTGGCGGTCCCCGCCCTTGTGCTTCTGCTGGAGGGCCTTCATCTCCGGCTGCAGCTTCTGCATGGCCAGCATCGAGCGGGTGCTCTTCAGCGTGAGGGGCGACAGGACCAGCATCACCGTGAGGGTGAGCAGGGCGATGGCGACCGCGTAGTTGGGGACCAGCCCGTAGAAGAAGGCGAGCATCCCGGCCAGGAGCTGGAACATCTCAGCGCTCCGGGGCCGCGACGGGAACGGGGTCGAAGCCCAGGCCGCCCCAGGGGTGGCAACGCCCGAGGCGGCGCACGGCCAGCCACCCACCTCGGCGGGCGCCGTGGGCCTCCAGCGCCTCCAGGGCGTAGGCCGAGCAGCTCGGCACGTACCGGCACGGCGAGGGCCGGCCGGCCCTCAGCGCCCGGTACGCCCGGATGGGGACGGCCGCCAGCCGGGCCGGGCCGGTCACGACCGCACCTTCGAGCCGGCGTCGTCCAACGCTCCCGAGACCATCGCCTTCAACTCCCCGTACGGGAGGGACGCCGCCTCCGGAGCGGCTCCCACCAGGTAGGCACCCGGTCGCAGGTCCGGACCGAGCTCGAACACAGCGGCACGCAGCCGGCGCCGGAGCCGGTTGCGAACGACGGCTCCTCCCACCGCCCGGCCGACGGCATAGGCCACCCGGGGCGGCCGCGGTGGAGCGCCGGGTACGAAGGTTACCGTGATCGGGCCCCGTCGGGCCCGCCGGCGGGCGCTGCGCAAGGCAGTGAACGTCGCTCGGTCGGTGATCCGCCCGATCAGGCGGACAGCCGGCGGCGGCCCTTGAGGCGCCGCGCCCTCACGATGGCCCGCCCGGCCCGCGTCGACATCCGGTGCCGGAACCCGTGGTTCTTCGCGCGCTTCCGGTTGTTCGGTTGAAAGGTTCGCTTCACCCATGAGCTCCCTGTGGGGGCGGGGACGGCCCGGCCGCTCCACGGTAGAGCCACGCCGGGGCGATGACAAACCCCGCTCCCGGCCCGGCCGGCGGGAACGGCGCTGGTCAACCCGGATTCCGGGCCAGCCCTCGCCACCGCGCCGGCCCCGGTGCTACCGTTGCTTCACCGCCTCCCCCGACGGCTCCGACTTCCCCGGGAGCCCTCCCGGGCCCGGGGTCGCGTGCCAGGCCCTCCGGGGCCTGCTGTCGTTATACACAGGTGTGGACGATGTTGTGGACACGGACCGCATGGGGAAGGCAGGGGCGCCGTTGACCGACGCAGAGCAGCTCTGGGCCCTGGCTGCCGAGGCGCTCCGGCCGATGGTCACGACGGCCGCGTGGCGCATGTGGTTCGTGCACGTCGACCCCTCCTTCGCCGACGAGAGGCGCCTGGTCCTCACCGTCCACAGCGCCCTGGCCAAAGAGCGCCTCTCCAGCGTCCACCTGCCCCTGATCACCGAGGTCGTCTCCGAGGTCGCCGGCGCCCCCGTCGCCGTGGAGTTCGTCGTCCAGTCCCCCACGCCCGACGACGGGGCAGCGGCCGCCGACCCCGGCGCCGATCACGCCGATCGGCCGGGCGCGGCCCCGACCCCCGACGAGGCACCCACGCCCGCCGCGGCCGGCGAGGCGCCGGGGACCGACGCCGGGACACGGGAACGGGGCCTGCTGCGCCCCGAGTTCAGCTTCGACGCCTTCGTGACGGCCGACTCCAACCGCTTCGCCCGGGCCGCCGCCGGCGTGGTGGCCGAGACCCCCGGCCATGCCTACAACCCGCTGGTGATCTACGGCGGGAGCGGCCTGGGCAAGACCCACCTCCTCCACGCCATCGGCAACTACGTCGGGCGGCACTTCCCCTCCTACACCGTGCGGTACACGCCCACCGAGGCCTGCATGAACGAGTTCGTCGAGGCCCTCCGCACCCGGACGACCCTGGCGTTCAAGCGCCGCTACCGCGGGTGCGACATCCTGCTCATGGACGACTTCCAGTTCATCATGACCAGCGAGCGCCTGGGCGAGGAGTTCTTCTACACCTTCAACGAGCTCCAGGAGGCCTCCAAGCAGATCGTCATCGTCTCCGACCGCTCGCCGACCGAGATGGGCTCGCTGGACGAGCGCTTCCGCAGCCGGCTGCTGTCGGGCCTGGTCACCGACGTGAAGCCGCCGGACCTCGAGACCCGCATCGCCATCCTGCGCAAGAAGGCCGAGCGCCGCGGGGAGCAGGTGCCCGACGACGTCCTCGTCCTGATCGCCACGAACATCCGCGACAACATCCGCGAGCTGGAGGGCGCCCTCACCCAGGTGGTGGCCTTCGCCCGCCACCACGGCGAGCCCCTCACCAAGGAGCTGGCCGAGAAGGTGCTGGCCGACGCCCTGTCCAAGAGCCGGCCCCGGCCCATCACCCCCGACCTGGTGATCGAGACGGCCGCCGAGCTGTTCGGGTTCACCCCCGCCGACCTGCGGGGCCCCAGCCGCGGCCGCCCGCTAGTGCAGGCCCGCCAGGTCGCCATGTACGTGCTGCGCCAGCTGAGCGACCACAGCTACCCCACCATCGCCCGCGAGTTCGGCGGGCGCGATCACACCACCGTCATCCACGCCGTCAACAAGATCGAGGGGCTGATCGCCGAGCGGGCCAAGGTCTACCAGGACGTCGAGCTGCTCACCCGCAAGCTGACAACCGGTGCATGAGCCTGTGTCGGGCCGTTGTGATTTCCGGGGACATCGGCGCAGTCGTCCACCGGGCCGGCCGCCGACCGTCACACCGGTGTGGGAGCCTGGGGACCACGCCGGACGCCGTCCCCCGTCCTGGCCTGCGACGATGCCCTCCATCCCCAATCCACACCGCCTACTAACGCTTCTAGGTTCTTTCTACAGAGAAAGGCAGATGGTTGAAGCTCAGGAGTGAACGAGACACCCTCGTCGAGGCGCTCACCACGGCGGGCCGGGCCGTCACCAGCCGGGGCGGCGCCCTGCCGGTGCTCTCCGGTCTCCGGTTGGAGGTGCGCGCCGGCCGGCTGCTGGTGGCCGGCTCCGACCTCGACCTCACCATCCAGGTGGACGTGGAGGTGGGCGGCGCCGACGACGGCGTGTGCGTGATCCCGGCCCGCCTGGCGGCCGACATCGTGCGCTCGCTGGAGCCGGGAGCGGTGACGTTCGAGACGGGCGACGACGAGGTGCGGATCACCTCCGGGCGCTCGCAGTTCGCCGTGCGCATGCTGTCGGCCGGCGACTTCCCCCGGCTGCCGTTCGCCGGCTGGGACGGCGCGCCGGGCGACGCCGTCACCCTGGCCGGGGCCCAGTTCGCCGACGCGCTGCGCCAGGTCGTGCGGGCCGCCTCGGCCGACGACGCCCGGCCGATCCTCACCGGCGTGCTCATGGCCGCCGAGGCCGACGGCCTGCGCCTGGTGGCCACCGACTCGTACCGGTTGGCGGTGCGGGACCTGCCCGGCACCACCGTGCTGGGCGAGGGCCAGTCGGTCCTGGTGCCCTCCAAGGCGCTGGCCGAGCTCCAGCGCCTGCTCGCCGCCGACGCGGAGGTGGTGCTGCGGCTGGGCGAGCACGACGCCACCTTCGACGTGGGGCCCGTGCGGCTGACCACCCGCCTGATCGAGGGGGAGTTCCCCAACTACCGCCAGCTCATCCCGTCGTCGTACCCCAACCGCCTGGTGGTGGCCAAGGAGGCCCTGGTGGACGCCGTCCGGCGGGTCAAGCTCCTGGTGCGCGACGCCACCACGCCGGTGCGGGTCGCCCTGCGCTCCGACGTGATCGGGCTCACGGTGGTGAGCAGTGAGGTGGGCCAGGCCAGCGAGGAGGTGGACGCCAAGTACGAGGGCGCCGAGATGACCGTGGCGTTCAACCCCGGCTACCTCATCGAGGGGGTGGAGGCGGTCACCGGCGACGAGGTCACCCTGGAGACCCTCGACGCTCTCCGGCCGGCGGTGATCCGGGCGGTGGAGGCCGAGGAGTACCTGTACCTCCTGATGCCGGTGCGGGTGTCGTAGGGGGCGCGGTGCGGCTGCATCGGCTGTGGGTGTCGGACTTTCGGAACTACGCATCGGCCGAGGCGGCGCTGGCGCCCGACGGGCTCACCGTCGTGGTCGGTGGCAACGGGCAGGGCAAGACCAACCTGCTGGAGGCGGTCGCCTACCTGGCCACCCTGTCGTCGTTCCGGGGGGCGCCGCCCGAGGCGCTGGTCCGCACCGGGGCGGCGTCGGCGGTGGTGCGGGCGGAGGGGAGCCGGGAGGGGCGCAGCCTGCTCATCGAGGCGGAGATCAACCCGTGGGGGCGGTCCCGCACCCTGGTGAACCGCCAGCCCCTGCGGCGGGCAGCCGACCTGCTGGGCGCCCTGCGGGTCAGCCTGTTCTCGCCCGACGACCTCGAGCTGGCCAAGGGCGCACCGGCCGGCCGCCGGCGCTGGTTGGACGACGCCCTGGTCGCCCTCCACCCGCGCAACGCCGCGCTGGGCGCCGACGCCGAGCGGGTGCTGCGCCAGCGCAACGCCCTGCTCAGGCAGTGCGGCGGGCGCCTCGACGCCGCGGCCGCCTCCACCCTGGACGTGTGGGACGCCAAGCTGGCGGCCGCCGGCGAGGCGCTGGCCGCCGCCCGGGCCGGCCTGGTGGAGGGGCTGGAGGTCCCCGTGGCCAAGGCCTACGACGAGGTGGCGGGCGCTCCGGCCGACGTCGGCGTGGCCTACGAGCGGTCCTGGGACGGCCCCCTGGCCGCCGCCCTCGCCGCCGCCCGGGCCGACGACGTTCGCCGAGGGCTGACCACCGTGGGCCCCCACCGCGACGACGTACGGCTGTCCGTCGCCGGCGCGCCCGCCCGCACCCACGCCTCCCAGG
>JBOGHR010000112.1:0-4215 GCA_050744905.1 Acidimicrobiales bacterium | reverse complement strand
ACTACCTGCTCCAGCAGGTCGTCAACAACGGGCTGGGCAGCCCGGCCGTCGAGCAGGTGGCCACCGTTGCCCCCGCCGCCGGCGACCGCCTGTCGTGCCAGCTGGACTCGGTCCTCGCCTGCTCGGTCAACGGCGCCGCCGTCGTGCGCACCACCGACTCGTTCAACGCCCCGGCCCGCTGGGCCGGCCTGGCCGGCTACACCGGCACCGGCGGCTCCCCCGTCCGCTTCGACGACTTGTCCGTCACCACCGAGTCAACGGGCGGGCCCGACCTGAAGGTCACGGTCGTGGCGGCCGCCGGGGCGGTCCAGACCGGCTCCCCCGTGTCGTGGACGGCCACGGTGCGCAACGACGGTGGCGCCTCGGCGACCGGCACGGTGGTGACCGTCACGCCGCCGGCCGAGCTGGCCGGCACCGCGGTGTCGTCGTCGGCGGGCACCTGCCTCGAGTCGGCGACGACCTGGCAGTGCTCGGTGGGCGACCAGCCCGTCGGCACCTCGCTCAGCGTCACCCTGTCCGGGACCGCACCGGACGGGCCCGGGACCCTCACCACGACCGTGTCCGCCTCCGCCCAGGAGACCGACGAAGACCCGGCCAGCAACTCGGCGTCGTCGACCGTCGAGGTGTGGGCGCCGGTGGAGGCCACCCCGCCGGTGACCGACGGCTTCGACCGACCGGACTCCGCCAGCCTCGGCACGGCCGACACCGGGCAGGCGTGGTCGACCATCGCCGGGTCGTTCGGGATCTCGGCGGGATCGGCCGCTCCCGGCGGTGCCGGTACGAACATGGCCGTGGTCGACCCCGGCTGGCAGTACGGCACCTACGAGGTGACGGTCACGGCCGGTGCGGCCCCCAACGCGTTCGCCGTCGTCGTCCGGGGGCGCGATGCCGGCAACTCCATCCGCCTCGGCCCCGACTCGTCGGGGTTCTACCGGCTGTGGAAGGTGGTCGACGGCTCGGCCCAGCCCCTCACCTACTCGCTGCGGCGGGCCGACGTGGCGCCGGGCGACGGCGACCGCATCCGCATCGTGAACCGGCCCGACGACGGCCTGTTCGTGTCCGTCAACGGGCGGCACATCCTCGACGCCGGAGACCAGGACCTGCTGGCCGAGCGCCGCTTCGGCCTGGTCGCCTCGTCGACCGCGGTGCGGTTCGACTCGGTGTGGATCAGCCCGCTCATGTCCTCGAGGGTCACCACCGTGGACACCTTCGCCGGACCCGACGGGACGCCACTGCACGAGAGTCCGACCGAATCCGGAACGCACTACCCCTGGCGGGCGTCACCGGGGATGACGTCGGAGAACGGCCAACTGGTGACGTGGGGCTACGCCGAGGCCTGGGTCGACACGACGAGCGAGGTCGCCGACGTGCGGGTCGACGTCCTGTCGGGAGGCGCCGAGGCTTGGCTCCGGTTCCGGTACTCGGAGACCGGCGACTACTACCGCTTCGGGCACCGGTCGGGCGGGACCTACGTGGTGGAGCGCGTGGTCGGAGGGTCGTCGATGCCCGGTGCCGGGTCGGTGACGAACACCGTCGTGCCAGGGACGGCCGACGTCCTCGAGGTGCGCCAGCACACGGACGGCCTGATCGAGTGCTACGTGGACGGCGTGCGTATCGCCAGCTTTCTCGACACGTCGTTCAATGTCCGGGCCACGACCTACGGGTTGGCAGGGGACGGGGCCGTCTTCGACGACTTCACCGCCGTGGCTGAGTAGGGGACCTCCGCCCGCCGGCCTCGCCGCCGGCCGATGTGCCCGTCGCCGCCGCTGCCGGTCCGCCGTGCGTCCTCAGGCACCCACCGTAGAATCCGGAGGTGGAAGTGGCGCAGCCCTCCGTCACGAGGAAGTCGGAGCGCCCCCGTCGTCGGGTGGACGTCCTGTCGCTTCTGACGGTACTTCTCGTGCTGCTCGTCGGAGTCCCCGCCACGCAGGTGGTCGGGCCGCTCGGCGCGGCGGGAACGCCCTCGGCGCTCTTCGGGGCCGGCTGCCTCCTGTGGTGGGGGATCGGGAGGCTCGACCGGCGGTTCGGACTCGTGCGCGGGCGACAGCCCATGCGGATTGTCGTGGCCATCTTTGTGGGCGCGATGCTGACGAGCTACGCCGTCGGGATGATGCGCGTGGCGCTGCCCCTCGAGATCAGCTCCGCCGACCGAGCGGTGCTGCGCCTGCTCGGCGCCGTGGGCATCCTGCTCATCTCGGCCGACGGCCTGCGCACCCGCGCCGACCTCGACCGGCTCCTCCGCCGCATCTCGGTGGCGGGCGGCTTACTGGCGGGCGTCGGCATCCTCCAGTTCGTGGCCGCCATCGAGGTGAACGAGTACCTCAAGATCCCAGGGCTCTCCGACCACCTCCCGCCGCAGTTGATCCACCAGCGGTCGATCTTTCGGCGCGTCCCCGGTACGACCACGCATCCGATCGAGTTCGGCGTGACGTTGGCCATCATCCTGCCGGTCGCCCTGCATTGCGCCTTGACCGCGGCCGAGCGGAGGAGGCGTTACTGGCTCTGCACCGTGGCGATGGCGGCGGCGATCCCCATGTCGGTGTCGCGGGCGGCCATGCTCGGGGTCGGTATCGCGTGGGCATTCCAGATCGTCGCATGGGAATCGCGGCGACGCATCAACGCGCTCATCATCACCCCGTTCGCCCTGATAGCGATGCGCCTCGCGGTACCCGGGCTCCTCGGGACGATCAAGAGCCTCTTCACGAGCTTCTCCCAGGATCCGAGCATCGCCGGGCGGACGGAGGACTACGACTACGTCTACGGGTTCATCGCGGAGCGCCCGTGGCTCGGGCGGGGCTTCGGGACGTTCGTCCCCGACATCTACACCACCCTCGACAACCAATACCTGGGCCAGATCGTCGAGACCGGGTACGTCGGGCTCGCCGCTCTCCTGGTACTGCTGGGAAGCGGCGTCGTCCTCGCCTGGCGGGTGACGCGTCGGGCCGCCGACGCGGAGCAGCGCAGCCTGGGCATCGCGCTGGCTGCGGCCGCCATCGTGCCGGTCGTGACCTTCGTCACCTTCGACGGCCTCGCCTTCTCGGTCGTGACCGGCTTCACCTTCTTGATCCTCGGTTGCGTGGGCTCCGCCACTCGCCTCTACCCGCCGGTGCAGGAGACGGGCGACCCGACCACGACGTCGCGGGCCCGGGATGTCGCCGCCGGGGCTCCGGACCGGTCGCGGGGAGATCGGGCGTTGCGACCGCCCCGGGCGGACCGGCGGGAGGGGGCGATCCCCGAGGCCACGTCGCGCTCTGTTGCCGTGCCGGGGAGGCGTCGGGCAAGCGCGCGGGATACGGTCATGCACGCGCGTGGCGCGCGGCTCCTGGCGGAGTGGCGGGTAAACTGAACCGGTCCGGTCGCGAAGCGTGCGCGAGTTCTGGGATGGTGGGTGGTGAACGTGCCAGAGCATGAGGAGCGGGTCTCGATGTGCTGGGAGCCGGCGGAGACCTCGGGGCGTCGGGCGCGTCCAGCCGTTCCCATTCGGCCGGCGGGATCCGGGCTGATGGCCGCCATCGCCGCCACCGGTCCGGCCGCGCGGCACCTCTGATGGATCTTCTCGACCTCGTCAGGATCGCGATCAGGCGCTGGTACGTCGCCGTGCCGGCGGTCTTCCTTGTGGTCGTCGCCGCGTTCGCGGCGCGCGCCTCTGTCGAGTTGACCTACAAGTCGACGGGATCGTTGCTCCTGTTCGCCCCCAGGGAGTCGACCGTGTCGAAGAACCGCCTCCTCGGGTTCAACAGTCTCGCCGTTCCCGCCGCGGTGTCGGCGCGGGTCGTCGGCGACGCGGCGACCCGGGAGAAGCTGCGCGACCTGGGTGCGTCGGAGGACTACGAGGTAGGCCTCGACCCCAGCAACCCGGCCCCGCTGGTGATCGCGGTGGCGACCGGGGGATTCGAGCAGGCGCCGATGACGGTCGACCTGGTGCTCAAGGAGGTGAGCGCCGATCTCCAGCAGCGGCAGGAGGCGTTGGGCGCCCCGCCCGAGACGTGGATCACCACTGATGTCGTCACCCCGCCCACGAGGCCGGCCGCGGAGACCGGCAGCCGCACGCGGACCTTCCTCAGCGTGCTGGTCCTCGGCATGGGCGTCGCCGCGCTCGTCACCGTCGCCGTCGACCGCATCGTTGAGGGCCGTGAGCGCCGCCGGCGAGGCTCGGTCGACGAGCCCTTCGCGGCCGACCGGTCCACCACGGAGGCGGAGCAGCCGCAGCCCAAG